>NZ_CAWNHY010000258.1:0-20831 GCF_963874335.1 Vibrio sp. V10_P2A27P122
CGGTTGCTCCAGTTGAGATTTATGAATGAATCAGATGAGTTATCTAAGAGCAGTTGTGAGCCGATATTAAAAGGCAAAGCATGGAAGCTGATGTGGCTAAAGCTAGAAAGAAAAGGGCTACCGAAGGAAGCTCCGGACATATCATGGGCTTACAGAGGTATTGCTCGATTAGGGGGTTGGAAGAATACAAAGCGAACGGGTCGTGCTTCTATAAAGACATTATGGCAAGGATGGTTTAGGTTACAAACCATCCTTGAAGGGTATGAACTGGCTAAGTCTCTTGATTCACCAGACTTGTGATCAAGAGACAGGCCTAAGCTTCCCTTTTTAATGCAGTGTGTGCATAAATTATCGAAAATTAAGCGATAACTTTAGCAACAACACCAGCACCTACTGTACGACCGCCTTCACGGATCGCGAAACGTAGACCTTCATCCATCGCGATTGGAGCGATTAGCTCTACAACCATTTGGATGTTGTCACCTGGCATTACCATCTCTACGCCTTCTGGTAGAGAGATATCGCCTGTTACGTCCGTTGTACGGAAGTAGAACTGTGGACGGTAGCCTTTGAAGAACGGAGTATGACGGCCGCCTTCATCTTTAGACAGTACATACACTTCTGACTCGAACTTAGTGTGTGGAGTGATTGAACCTGGTTTCGCTAGTACTTGACCACGTTCTACTTCATCACGCTTAGTACCACGTAGAAGTGCACCAACGTTCTCACCTGCACGACCTTCGTCAAGCAGCTTACGGAACATCTCAACACCTGTACAAGTCGTTGTGATTGTGTCTTTGATACCAATGATCGCAACTTCATCACCTACACGTAGGATACCGCGCTCGATACGGCCAGTTACTACTGTACCACGACCTTGGATTGAGAATACGTCTTCGATTGGTAGTAGGAATGCTTGGTCTACTGCACGCTCAGGCTCTGGAATGTAAGTGTCTAGCGCTTCAGCAAGTTCAATGATTTTCGCTTCCCACTGCTCTTCGCCGTTTAGTGCGCCTAGTGCAGAACCTTGGATAACTGGTAGGTCATCACCTGGGAAATCGTACTCAGATAGAAGCTCACGAACTTCCATTTCTACTAGCTCTAGAAGCTCTTCATCATCAACCATGTCACATTTGTTCATGAATACGATGATGTAAGGAATACCAACTTGGCGACCAAGTAGGATGTGCTCACGAGTTTGTGGCATTGGGCCATCTGTTGCAGCAACAACTAGGATACCGCCGTCCATTTGCGCAGCACCTGTGATCATGTTTTTAACATAGTCAGCGTGTCCTGGGCAGTCTACGTGTGCGTAGTGGCGTGCTGGTGTATCGTACTCTACGTGAGAAGTATTGATTGTAATACCGCGCTCGCGCTCTTCTGGAGCGTTATCGATAGATGCGAAGTCTTTCGCTTCACCACCGTACACTTTTGCAAGTGTAGTACAGATAGCAGCAGTTAGAGTTGTTTTACCGTGGTCAACGTGGCCGATAGTACCAACGTTTACGTGCGGTTTCGTACGTTCAAATTTTGCTTTAGACACGATCGTGTTCCTTCCTAGTTATGATTCGTCTTGAGTCACATATAGCTCAAGACGCGCCAGAAATTGCTATTTTATGCGCCAACTCTCATCAGCGCAATAGATTCGTTATTAAACAAATAACAGTTAACCACGTTCTGCAATGATTGCTTCTGCAACATTTTTTGGCACATCAGCGTACTCTGCAAACTCCATGGAGTAAGAGGCGCGACCCTGAGTGGCAGATCGTAAGTCTGTTGCATAACCAAACATTTCCGATAGAGGGACTCTAGCATGGATAATCTTAAGGCCTGCATGGCCTTCATCCATACCTTCAATCATGCCGCGACGACGGTTTAAGTCACCCACAACATCACCCATCCAATCTTCTGGAGTAGTTACTTCAACTTTCATCATTGGTTCAAGAAGAACAGGCTGCGCTTCTAAAGCACCTTTCTTGAACGCCATCGAACCAGCAATCTTAAACGCCATCTCGCTTGAGTCGACATCATGATATGAACCATCGAATAATGTCGCTTTCACATCCAGAATCGGATAACCAGCTAACACACCGTTGTTCATTTGCTCTTCGATACCTTTCGCAACCGAGCTGATGTATTCCTTAGGAATCACACCACCAACGATTTCGTCGACAAAGACAAAGCCTTCGCCGAGTTCCGCAGGTTCAATCTTAAGCCAAACGTGACCATATTGACCACGACCACCAGATTGACGAACGAACTTGCCTTCTACTTCCGCTTTTCCACGGATAGTTTCGCGGTAAGCCACTTGTGGTTTACCAACGTTACAGTCCACACTGAACTCACGCTTCATGCGATCAACAATGATGTCTAGGTGAAGCTCACCCATACCAGAGATCAACGTTTGACCTGTTTCCTTATCGGTTTCGACACGGAAAGATGGGTCTTCCGCCGCCAGTTTACCTAGCGCAATACCCATTTTTTCTTGGTCAGCTTTAGAGCGAGGCTCTACCGCAATTTGAATCACTGGCTCAGGGAATTCCATGCGCTCAAGAACCACTTTGTGGTCTGGGTTACATAGCGTATCGCCTGTCGTGACATCTTTTAAGCCGATCGCAGCCGCAATATCGCCAGCACGAACTTCTTTAATCTCTTCACGTTTGTTGGCATGCATCTGTACGATACGACCAAAACGTTCTTTTTTCTGTTTCACTGAGTTGTAAACGGCATCGCCAGAGTTCACCACACCAGAGTAAACACGCATGAAAGTCAATGTCCCAACAAATGGGTCAGTGGCAATCTTAAATGCAAGTGCCGAGAAAGGTTCGTTGTCGTCAGCGTGACGTTCTACTTCGTTCTCGTTTTCATCCACGCCTTTAATGGCTGGTACATCTACCGGTGAAGGCAAATATTCAACAACCGCATCCAATACCGCTTGTACGCCTTTATTTTTAAAGGCACTACCACAAGTGGCCAATACGATTTCATTGTTAATGGTACGAGTCCGTAGCGCTTGTTTGATTTCCGCTTCTGTCAGCTCGCCGTCTTCAAGATACTTTTCCATTAACTCTTCACTAGCTTCCGCTGCCGCTTCTACTAGGTTGTTGTGCCATTCTTCGGCCAACTCAAGCATATCTTCTGGAATGTCTTCGTAAGTAAACGTCATGCCTTGATCGGCTTCATTCCAGTTGATGGCTTTCATCTTGATAAGGTCGATGACACCTTTGAACTCTTCTTCCGCACCAATATTTAATTGAATAGGAACAGGAGTCGCACCAAGACGATGTTTAATTTGGTTTACAACGCGTAAAAAGTCTGCGCCAGCACGGTCCATTTTATTAACGAACACCATGCGAGGAACACCGTATTTGTCAGCTTGACGCCATACAGTTTCAGACTGGGGTTCAACACCAGATGAGCCACAGAATACAACCACTGCACCATCAAGCACACGAAGTGAACGCTCTACTTCAATTGTAAAGTCAACGTGTCCTGGGGTATCAATGATGTTTACGCGATGATCTTGGAACTGTGCTTCCATACCACGCCAGAAGGTTGTCGTAGCAGCAGAAGTGATAGTGATACCACGTTCTTGCTCCTGCTCCATCCAGTCCATGGTTGCAGCACCATCGTGAACTTCGCCGATTTTGTGAGAAAGGCCAGTGTAGAACAGAATACGCTCAGTAGTGGTTGTTTTACCTGCATCTACGTGAGCACAGATACCGATGTTGCGGTAGCGCTCAATAGGAGTTTTCCGAGCCACGATTGTATCCTCTTACTAAGGTAATCCTTAGAGTATGAAAATGTGCTGCGAGAGAACCTCGCAGCACAGAAGGTATTACCAGCGGTAATGAGCGAATGCTTTGTTCGCTTCTGCCATACGGTGAACGTCTTCACGTTTCTTAACAGCAGTACCTTTATTTTCTGACGCGTCTAGCATTTCAGCAGCTAGGCGAGCAGCCATAGATTTTTCACCACGCTTACGCGCAGCATCAACTACCCAACGCATAGCAAGTGCGTTACGGCGAACCGGACGTACTTCTACTGGCACTTGGTAAGTTGAACCACCCACGCGGCGAGATTTAACTTCGACCGCTGGACGTACGTTTTCAAGAGCTTCTTCAAATACAGCTAAGTGACCTTTGCCAGATTTCTCAGCCATAGTGTCTAGTGCAGTGTAAACAATTTTTTCTGCAGTAGATTTTTTACCGTCAACCATAAGAATGTTAACGAATTTTGCCAGCAGTTCAGACTTGAACTTTGGATCTGGAAGGATCTTACGCTGACCAATAACGCGACGACGTGGCATGGATATTCTCCGTTGTCTTTTTCAGGTTATCCAAAACTTTTCAGTTTCTTCAAAAATTAAATAATTTAGTGTTTGGCCTTACTTAACGGAAATCCATTAAGATTTAGGACGTTTCACACCGTATTTAGAACGAGCTTGTTTACGGTCGTTTACGCCTGCACAGTCAAGTGCACCACGGATTGTGTGGTAACGCACACCTGGAAGGTCTTTTACACGACCGCCACGGATAAGAACAACTGAGTGCTCTTGAAGGTTGTGACCTTCACCGCCGATGTACGAAGTCACTTCGAAGCCGTTCGTTAGACGAACACGACATACTTTACGAAGTGCTGAGTTAGGTTTTTTAGGTGTAGTAGTGTAAACACGTGTACATACACCACGTTTTTGTGGGCACGCTTCTAGTGCTGGCACGTTGCTTTTAACAACTTGCTTTACACGAGGATTGCGGACCAACTGGTTAATAGTTGCCATTAACTAGCTCCTGAATTTACTTAAAGTAAGCTTTGTGAAAAATCTAGTCCCTAGTGCACTTAGTACAAATAGGGACGCAAAATTCTATGCAGCAGTGAGAGGTGTGTCAAGAAATATACAGATCTTTTTTAACCACCATAAGTAAAGGGTGGGTAATAGAGGGGTAATAGTGATAAGAAAATCTACCAAGTGATTGATTTTTCATAGTTAGTAGTAAGTTCAACCAAACCAGAGAAATCCACTTTGGTAATTTGTACTGAGCAGAGATCCTGCACCCCACGCGCGCAGAGATCCTCAAGTAAGACATAAACCCTGTTCAGATCGTTGAGTAGTAAAAAAGAGCCCGCACTAGGGTTACTCATATAAACCGCTTCTTCAACCAAGATAATACTATCCTCAGCCAAACAATAACGCTGCGCTAAGGCCAGTTTTGCCGTGTCTTTTACAATATGCAGCATAGGTACACCTTAGAACGTTAGTACTTGATCGCACTCGTGAAGTAACTGAGCGATTTGCTGAGGCGATTTTTTTTCAACATCAATGACCCATTGAGCCGATGCTAACCCCAACTCTTCAACGCTTTGCTCACACAGATAAAGGTGTTCAATATCGTATAACTCAAGCAGTTTAAACGCACTGATGTAATCACGGCTAAGCAGTTGTTGCGGTGATTGGTTGGCGACGATTTGCGTCACGCCAAGCCCAACAAAAAAGAGCGAGATCGCATCACAATAGGCAGAGGCTGCCAGTACAGCATCCAGCCCTTCTCTTCCAGCCGAACTAGAATGAGGCGAAGAATGAAAAACAAAACCGATTTTTTTCAAAACTGTACCACTCGATCTTGAGTTAATAACGCTTCAGCTAAGCTTCCTAACCCAGTTTGTGCAAAACCTTGTGCCAAATTATGCGCAGTGAGCTGGTGTTGCTGAGCTTCATTTTCACTGATAATGCCACGACGTAACGCTGCAGCAACACAGGTTTCTAAGCGTACATGGTGTTCAGTAGACAGCTTCTGCCATGCTTTCACAAGATCAAACTCATCGTTCGCAGGCGCGGTGATCGCAGAGCCATTGAAAACACCATCTTGATAAAAAAATACTTGCTTGAGTGAATGCCCTTTTTCTAGCAATGCACAGGCAAACAGATAAGCACTACGCGCTGCCTGTGTGCCATACACTGAGCCATTGACCAATAATGTGTAACTCAATACTGGCTCCACTAACATTCATCTCCGGTCTTGCGTTGGCGAATGTAGAGATAGACAGTATGTTTAGAGATATTGAGCCGATCAGCTACGCGGTTAATCGCATCTTTGATGTCAAAAATGCCTTTGTCGTACAACTCCATCACAATCTGACGATTCTTGGTATTGTTAGACACTGATTTATCGGCGTTGATCTCTTCAATTGTACGCTCTACCGTCTGATCCACCAGCTCTTCAACATCACTGGCAAAGTTAACCGATGAGGCGGCTTCCTGAGCTTCCTGAGTCGGCATGAATGATTGCAGAACTTGTGAGAACGGAGCATCTAAATTGACGTTGATACAAAGTAAGCCAATGACTCGGTTATCACCATTACGAATCGCGACCGTAATCGATTTCATCAACACGCCACCCTTGGCGCGAGAGAAATACGATCGTGAGAAGTTACGCTCCGATCCTTCAATATCTTTCAACATACGCAGTGCAAGATCAGTGATCGGGGAACCCACTTGACGTCCCGTGTTTTCACCATTGGCAATTTTAATCGCCGAGGTATTGAGATCTTCCAATGAGTGCAGAACGATCTCACAAAAAGGACCAATCAGGCTGGCGATACCGTCAACCACAGCTTCATAAGATCGAAGAATGATTTTATCGTGATCACTAAATGGCATCACGTGCACGGATTCCATTTCAAGCAACATATCCGCGTTTAAAGTTTCTGTCGTTGTCACTGTTATCTAGCCTTAGAGCGAAAAATCAACAAATTGACGTAAGTTTATCAGAAAATTTTAATCGAAAACTCTGTTAAGTCACTAACAAGTGATTTAGAACAACTAATTAGTGAGTCGTTAGAGACAGAAAAGGCCTGATTCATCAGGCCTTTGAGCTGGTTACAACGGTTCAACAATGGCTGATATTATTTAGCCGCATCGCTACCGTTATCAATTTTTAGCAACTCCACTTCAAACACAAGTGTTGAGTTTGCTGGAATAGTCGGTGTGTCTTGCTCACCGTAAGCCAGTTGCGGCGGGATAACAAACTTGTATTTTGCTCCCACTTGCATCAGTTGCACACCTTCTGTCCAACCAGGAATAACCCGATTGAGTGGGAATGTCGCTGGCTCACCACGATCATACGAGCTATCAAATTGAGTACCGTCAGCCAGTGTCCCTTTGTAATGCACTTGAACAGTATCGGTCTCTTTTGGTGACTCACCTTTTGCTGGCGTCAGTACTTGGTACAGTAAACCAGATTCAGTTTTCTTTACGCCATCTTGTTTTTCAAATTCAGCGCGGAATTCATCACCAGCTTTTTCAGCAGCAGCCGCTTTTTCAGCGGCTTTCGCTTGCATGGTTTCAGAAACGCGTTTATCTAGAGCTTCTAGCGCTGCGCGTGTCTCTTCTTCACTCAACTCAGCATTGCCCGCAAAGACATGTTCAATCCCTTTTAGAACCAGATCTTTATTCAGATTGATACCAATTTCGGCTGGTTTTTCAATGCTGGTGCTGAGGTAATTTGCAAAAGAGACGCCAATCGCGTAAGCCGCTTTGTCATCTTCTGTTTTAAAGTGAACCGTTTTTCCCGCTTCCGTTTGTACTTGTTCTGCTGCAGGTGCTGCTTCAGTTTTCGGGGCTTCATCTTTCTGGCAGCCAACTGCAAGCATGACGGTTGCCGCAAGCAGTGACACTTTAAACAATGATTTCATTTATTTCTCCAATTTGTAGGCAAACCTTTTGTTATTACGCACAAATTTCGGTGAAAAACTGGTGCGCTAAACAGAGTTGTACCAATATAGCGATATGTTGATAGATTGTCTTTACACTCAAAGCGGATAATTAGACTTGATGCGAATAATTTCTCATTCAATCCTAGGTTGCATTGTCATCTTGATGTTAAATGGCTGTTTTTTCTCTAACAGCGATGTACAACGTTGGGATATAGAACCAAACGGTTCGACCAGTTTCGGTTTAAGCCGCGATGGTCGTTTTGCGCTACTCTATTCCAAACAAAGACAACTCGTTCTATGGGATCTTGAACAAAACAAAACCTTAGCCGAATTGGGACCTCAAGACCCACAAGCCAATACCGTTTCTCATATTCGACTCTCCGATAATGGCCGTTTTGCCGTGACCGCTAGCCAAATTAACTTTGCCGTATGGGACTTAGGTTGGACACAAGCTCAAGGTTTGTGGTCCATCTCCGATGGGCTGATCCGAGACATTGACATTGCCAATAACGGAAAACAAGTTCTACTCGGTTTATCCAATGGTAAAGCGATTTACGTCGATTTAGTCACTGGACGTCGACTAGAGTTCCTTGCTCATCGAGAAAAAGTGAATTCTGTCGCCCTATCGCCCAATGGCCGCTTTGCTCTGACGGGAGGTAATGATTATTTTGCCTACCTTTGGGATACGCAAAGTGGGCAAATTTTACGATCGTTTGAACATGAGCAGCGGGTGAATCGAGTAGCGCTGCAGCGAGAGGGAAAATTAGCCTTTACCTCCGATGGTGGTAATCAATCCATTATTTGGGATCTCTCCTCGGGTAAGGAACAGGCGAAATTGCGCAGTTTTTCACGACAATTGATTTTCTCTACGGCGCGTTTTTCCGATGATGGCAGGTTGCTTGTGACAGGGAATCCTTCAAGCCAAGTCGCGGTTTGGGATACTCAAAGTGGTAAAAAACAGCAAGGATTCGAAGTAGAACCGCTAAAAGATGCTCGCCCACCCACTGCGGTGGTGTATGATGCGGCCTTTGATCATCAGCAACGAATTATTACCGGAAGCTCTGCAGGTATTGCTCAAGCTTGGAAACTCGACGATTAGTTATGAACGATAAGTATATTCAGCAATTAGAACAGCGTGTTAGTGACTTGGAATGCCAACTTGCTTTCCAAGAACAAACCATTGATGAACTCAATCAAGCATTATCAACACAGCAGCTCATGCTGACGAAAATGCAAGACCAAATGAAATATGTGGCTGGTAAAGTCAAAAATATGGATGCCTCACATTTAGCGGATCCATCAGAAGAGACTCCACCACCTCACTATTGATATTGATAGACTGGTAATAATAAATCGGTTACCGCGCTATTGTGCATCACTATCGTGCGAAGTAGTACGCAATGATGCCCCCAGCAACGACGAGACAACCACCGATGCGGCGCAGTTGATGATCGGGCTGGTGGCTGAGCTCTGCCACCATCTTTCTCCAGCCATTAGGGGCGATTAACGGTCCAATACCTTCTGCAATTAACACCAGCCCCACAGCAAGCCAGATTGAATTCGACATAGTGCCTTCTCTCTTAAAGCCATAAACGACAAAGGCTCCCTGAAGGAGCCTTTGAATAAACAACGGTCAATTATTTCGTTGTCAAACCTTTGGTGTTATTCATGTACTTGAAGAAATCACTCTTAGGATCAAGCACCAAGATATCACTCTTCTCGCTAAATGATTTCTCATAGGCTTTCAGCGAACGTAAGAACCCGTAAAACTCAGGATCTTTACTGTACACATCTGAGTAAATCTTCGCTGCTTTAGCATCAGCATCACCGCGAGTTACGCGAGCCGTTTTATCCGCTTCCGCTAAGATAGTCGCCACTTCAAGTTCAGCTTGAGCACGAATGACTTCGGCTTTTTCACGACCTTGAGAGCGGTGTTTACGAGCTACTGACTCACGTTCAGCACGCATACGACGATAGATAGACTCACTGATCTCATCTGGGAGGTTGATTTTCTTAATACGGAAATCAACCACTCTCACGCCTAAATCTTTCAGTGCGCCTTTACGCGTATCTTCCAACACATTTTCCATCACTTGGTCACGCTGACCATCGATTTCCAATGCTTGTTTCGCAGCCTCAGTCGTGACGACTTCATCATCAGCACTTTCCGGCAAGACATCTTTATTACGTGGGCCTGAAACAATTTGTTTTATTTCACGAGAACCGATTTCAGAACGAAGAATGTCTGTCACTTTACGCTCTAACAGTGCTTGTGCCGTCAATGCATTGCCACCACCCGTTGCCAAGTAGTATTGACCAAAGTCTTCAATACGCCATTTGACATAGGTATCGATGATCACATCTTTTTTCTCTGAAGTCACGAAACGGTCAGAGCGGCCATCCATTGTTTGGATGCGCGCATCTAACGTTCTTACTCGATCAAACAGTGGCATTTTAAAATGCAAACCCGGTTCGTAGATTCGAGCAATTTCATTGTTATCTTTCAGAATACGACCGAAACGGACAACAATACCGCGCTCACCTTCAGGAATCACAAACAGCGACATCAACATAAATACCAGTGCAATCACTAATACTGGGATCATTAACTTACGCATTACTAGTATCTCCCTTGACGTGTATTGCTAGAGCGAGACGGTGTATTACCTGTATCACTGCTGGTTGGTGAATCAAGCTCTATCTGATCATAGGTTGATGATGATTTATCTTGACGTTTGGTGTCATTCTTACTGTCTTGGCCTGTAATTCGATCCAACGGTAGATAAAGCATATTGCCACTGGATTCTGAATCAATTAGCACTTTAGATGTGTTTGAATACACCTCTTCCATAGTATCTAGGTAGAGACGATTACGTGTCACATCTGGCGCGGCTTGATACTCAGGGAGCAGTTTTTCAAACTGTGCCACTTGACCCAATGCTTCGTTAATCGTGCGTTCTGTATAACCTTGCGCTTCTTTCTTCAAACGTTCTGCTCGGCCTGTTGCTTTAGGCAGGATTTCGTTCTTATACGCTTCAGATTCACGAATGAAACGCTCTTCATCTTCTCGCGCCGCAATCGCATCATCGAACGCATCTTTCACTTGCTCTGGCGGACGAGCCGACTGGAAGTTGACATCGACAATCATTAAGCCCATATCATAGCTATCAATGATTTGATTCAAGGTCGTTTGGGTACTTTGACGAATTTGCTGACGGCCACTGGTTAAGATACTGTCCATCAAAGAATCACCAACCACGGCACGTAATGCTGAGTCAGTTGCTTGGCGTAAGCTATCGTCAGCATTAGTCACACGATACAAGTACTTGTATGGATCAGACACGCGATATTGTACATCCATGCCAACAGTGACCACGTTTTCATCTTTGGTTAGCATCAAACCCGATGCACGTAGTGAGCGAATCGCTTGTACGTTAACGGCCGTCACTTCATCAACAAAGCGAGGACGCCAGTTCAAACCTGGATCAACGATGCGATCATACTTACCTAAGCGCAGCACGACGCCACGCTCAGCTTCACCAATCGTATAGAAACCAGAAAAGAACCACACCGCAACTGCGATTGCAGCAATGACTCCAAAGCCAATTGCGCTACCACCAGAGAATGAAGGGCCTTTACCGCCTTTCTTACCAAATCGTCCGCCCAGTTTCTGGCTCAGTTTATTGAAAACCTCATCCAAATCTGGCGGTCCTTGATCACGGCCACCTTTATTTTTGTCACCACGATTATTACCCCAAGGGTCATTATCGCGGCCATTGTTGCCGTTGTTATTACCGGGCTCATTCCACGCCATTAGAAAGCTCCATCATTTGATATGACGTTATACTGTAGCAGTCCTTCAAGTAACTATAAAGTCACGTAAAACTGCTTCTTCTCTTTTTTCTAGTCTAAACCAATCAACTTGCTGCATACGAATGTTAATCAACAAATTACCATCTGGATCATATTCTTCTTGTTGAATACATTTCATTTGTGAAAATGCACTACGAATGCGACCTTGGTGCAGTGGTGGAATACACAATTGATATTGAATGACTTGACTCGCTAATCGCTCTGTCAATGCTTCGAAAAGCAGATCAATACCTTGTCCATCCATGGCTGATAACCACACGGTTCTCGGTATTCCCTCATCATCTTTTTCGATGCGAGGTTGTTGGCCTTCTAGATTATCGATCTTGTTCATGACGACAAGCGTTGGCACCTCATGGGCGTCAATCTCTTCTAATACATCATGGACGGCTTTGATATTCTCACGAAAACGCTCATCACTGGCATCAACAACATGTAACAAAATGTCAGCTTCTTGAGTTTCTTGTAACGTGGCTTTAAATGCTGCAACTAAATCGTGCGGCAGATGACGAATAAATCCTACGGTGTCAGCGAGAACGGCAGTACCAACGTCCGCCAATTCGATTTTCCGCAAGGTAGGATCTAGGGTTGCAAACAGTTGATCGGCTGCATAAACCCCAGCTTCAGTAATGCGATTAAATAACGTTGATTTCCCCGCATTGGTATAACCCACTAGCGATATGGTGGGAATCTCAGCTCGATTTCGAGCTCGGCGTCCTTGTTCTCGTTGCTTAGCGACCTTCTCTAAGCGGCGTAATATCGCTTTAATACGTTCACGCAATAAACGTCTGTCGGTTTCTAGCTGCGTTTCACCAGGTCCACGTAAGCCTATACCGCCTTTTTGTCGCTCAAGGTGCGTCCAACCACGAATTAATCGTGTAGAGATGTGGCGCAATTGTGCCAGCTCTACTTGCAACTTCCCTTCATGGGTTCGTGCTCGTTGGGCAAAAATATCGAGGATGAGGCCAGTACGGTCAATCACTCGACATTGGCATAGTTGTTCAAGATTACGTTCTTGGGCAGGAGAAAGGGCGTGGTTGAAGATCACCACATCCGCTTCAACAAGTTGAACCGCATGCGCTATCTCTTGGGCTTTGCCCTCACCGACATAATATTTAGGGTGTGGAGTTTGACGGCTGCCAGTAATAATTTGCAGTGTCGACACTCCAGCAGAAGAAACCAGCATTTCACACTCGCTGAGATCATCCCACTCACCCTTTTGCGTGAAGTTGATATGAACAAGTACCGCTCGCTCACCGGCTTCGTAACGGTCAAACAAGCAACCAACTCCTTTGTAAGTAAATAATACTAATCAGAGAATTACTCTTCTGATTTGTCTGATGGACGATCAGACCCAGTGCGTGGCTCAGCAGTGTGGTGGCTCACTGCACGTGCAGGAACAACCGTTGAAATCGCATGCTTATACACCATTTGATTGACTGTGTTTTTCAGTAAGATCACAAATTGATCAAAGGATTCAATCTGACCTTGAAGCTTAATTCCGTTCACAAGGTAGATGGATACTGGAATGCGCTCACGACGTAGTGCATTTAAGAATGGGTCTTGTAGAGATTGCCCCTTAGCCATTTTATTTTCCTTATTTGTATTTTGTTGTAGTTATTTAGCTAGTGGTGCACTGCATTATTGGTGCGGCCTTTGCATCTGAGCTAAATGAATAAAAACCCCGTTGCTACTTGTTATGACGGCGATAATGCCAAATATCAAGTAACGGATCCTTTACAGGGTACATCACGCAAAAGCGATCACATTATACACAGCTAACTCCATCAGATGCTATGGCATTTGAGAGAGTTTCTACTGCATGATCAATGTTTTCGCTATCTAACCAAGTTAAATCATCCCAGCTGCGTAACCAGGTGATCTGACGCTTGGCCAATTGACGGGTTGCACAGATTCCACGATATACCGCTTCCTCTAACGTACAATTCCCATCCAAATAGTCCCACATCTGTCGATAACCAACACAACGAATCGATGGCAAATCCGGATGAAGATCATTTCGAGCATAAAGTGCTTTCATTTCCTCTTCAAATCCAGCTTCGATCATCTTTTCAAACCTGAGTTCGATTCGACGGTGGAGCTCAGCCCTTTCCTTGGGAGCTATAGCAAACTGCTTAACTCGAAATGGCAAGCTTTCACCTTTCGTTTGAGTTAACTCTGTAAGAGTTTTACCTGAAATTCGGTAAACTTCCAATGCTCGTGACAATCTTTGTGGATCATTAGGATGAATTCTTGCCGCCGAAACCGGATCAATCGTTTGTAATTGATCGTGTAACTGACCCCAACCATGCTCCAAAGCCTCTTGCTCAATTTGTTGCCGTATCTCAGGGTTAGCCGCAGGAAGTGGCGAAAGCCCTTCAAGTAGAGCCTTGTAATACAACATAGTTCCCCCAACGAGCAGAGGAATTTTACCTTGCGTGGTAATATCATGCATTGCAAGTAATGCATCGCGACGAAAATCTGCCGCCGAATAGGCTTCACTTGGATCCAAAATATCGATCAGACGATGAGGTGCGAGTGCCAGTTCATGCGCATTAGGTTTGGCGGTGCCAATATCCATGCCTTTGTAGATCAGCGCCGAGTCGACACTGATGATTTCCACTGGGTATTTTTGGCGCAAACGAATCGCCAAATCTGTTTTACCTGATGCGGTCGGGCCCATTAAAAACAGAGCCAATGGTTGTGTTTGATTCATCATTCTTTTAATTCGTTATGCCAACAAGGCCGCTATGGTGGTAGAAAAATCAACGGGGCGGACGAAACTTGCATCATGAAGAGGAAGTTGCCCTTGCCAAAGCTGTTCAAGTTCCGAAATCATTTGGATGGCTTCAGACAAAGTGTAGTCACTTTTCACCACAGTGATGTGTTCAGCCAGCCAATCGGCAACAAGATCCACCGTAATAGGTTCATCATCAGCCGTAAAATTAGCGGACACGTAAGATAGCAGATCTGGGATTAAGTTTTGCAGGTTTTGTTGCCTCAACGGTTGAGGTACGCCCATCACCATGATGCTTGAACCATGACGTTCTTTAAGCTCAATCCCTAGCGTATTCAACATCGGCTGGCAATGCGCTAACGCTTGATGTTCTTGTGCTGAGAGCTTTATGGAGAGCGGCACGAGTAAGGGTTGGCTTTTCAAGCCGCCTTGTTCGGTATGCAACTGGCCGCGAGTTTTCAGCCATGCTCCTTTGATAAGAGAAAGCAATACGACGCCCTGTTTGGACCCCATTAACAGGTACTGCCCTTTGATTACCGCAATAGCTTTACCCAACTGTTCGAGCTGCAGCATTTCACCTTGATCTTGATGTGCGATAGGAGAAAGTTCGACTGCTGAAGCTGGCGGTTGAGTTGCCATCAGCTCTTGATAGAGCTTCACTTCCCCGCTCAAAGGTGAGCCCGTTGGCTGGCGCTCAGCTTTCGCCCGAGAAGAAGATGGAGAGCCGTTTTGCTGCCAATGGCTACGCTTTGGCGTTTCAGCTATGCCGTGCGCGGTTGTACTTTCTCGCTCAGCTTTTCGTGGATAAGCGGGAGTGTTGTCAATCGCTTGCCACACTTGCTCTGGAACGGTGTTATGCCCCTCAGTTTCTTGGCACACACTATCAATTGCAGTGTCATTCTCAATGCGATCCACAGTCTCCGCATCGGGCTGATGAAAAGCCGATGGTTTGAGCTGCGGCTTTTCAATGTGTTTGCTTTCAGCCAGTGCACTACTGAGTGCTTGATAGATAAAATCATGCACTAATCGCGCTTGATGGAAACGCACCTCATGTTTCGCGGGATGGACATTCACATCCACTTGATGGGGATCGAGCTCAATGAAGAGTACATAAGTGGCGAACTGATCGCCTCTCAGGCTGGTTTCATAACTTTGCCGGATAGCATGATTAATCAGCTTGTCACGCATCATCCGCCCATTAACATAGCAGTATTGCAAATCACTCTGCTGGCGCGCGCCTTCTGGAGTCGTTATCCAACCATGCAAGCGAAGCCCTTGATGTTCCAACTCAATGTTCAGCATATGGCGAACAAAAGCGTTGCCACACACAGCCGCGATTCTTTTTTCCTCTTGAGCGGCCGTTTTAGCCGCTCGATATTGACGTACCATCTTGCCGTTATGGCGCACATTGATGGTGACATCAAACCGGCTCAAAGCAATGCGTTTTAGTAGCTCATCAATGTGAGTAAATTCTGTTTTCTCTGTGCGTAAAAATTTGCGCCGAGCGGGCGTATTAAAGAACAGATCGAGCACTTCGACAGACGTTCCAATCGGGTGTGCGGTTGGCTGCAACTTAACCGCCATATCTCGACCTTCACTGTATGCTGCCCAAGCCTGTTCTTGCGTGGCTGGACGAGACGTCAATGTAAGCCGAGAGACTGAGCTAATACTCGCGAGCGCTTCTCCACGAAAACCTAAGCTGACGATCGCCTCTAAATCATCCAAGGTGTGAATTTTAGAAGTTGCATGGCGGCTTAAAGCGAGCGCCAATTCCTCTTTTACTATCCCTTGTCCGTTATCGCGCACACGAATAAGCTTCGCACCTCCCTTTTCGATATCGATATCGATACGAGAGGCGCCCGAATCCAAGCTATTCTCCACCAGCTCTTTAACGACAGAAGCCGGTCTTTCAACCACTTCACCTGCGGCAATTTGGTTAGCAAGACGTGCGGGTAGAATCTTAATCGTCATACTCATTACTACTTATTGGGAATGATCAACACTTGCCCTATGGCGAGCTGATCAGACCGAAGTTGGTTTACTTGGCGAATACTATTCAGACTCACTTGATATTGGCTGGCAATTTTGCTCAAAAACTCGCCTTTTTCAACTTTATGCTTACGCAGCGGCTTATCCTTCAAACTCACCGTTATCTTCAGTTTCTGCCCCAGCGTTAAGGTGTCTGAACGCAAGTTATTCTCGCGTTTAATCGCATCCACACTCACTTTATACGTGCTCGCTATCTTGCCCAAATACTCGCCAGATTTCACCACATGCGTAACAATTTCCGTTTCTACTGGGTTGCTGACCACAGGAACACGAATCGGAGCTGACGTGGCCGGAATCGTTAAGATTTGACCAATCGACAAATTGGCATTTTTTAGTTTGTTGGTTGCGATTAATGCTTGAGTCGAGGTGCCATATTTATTAGCGATAACCGAGAGTGATTCCCCACGCTGCACTTTGTGCTTTTGCGTCTTACCACGATTAGCAAACAGAGTGCCCTCGGGTGGGTTTTCTTCAAAATACTTGACGATGGCGGTTGCCAATGCGCGAGCCAATTTATCTTGATGCGAGCGCTGAAATAGCAATTGTTCCTCGGTAGGGTTAGAAATAAAACCCGTTTCAACCAACACCGAAGGAATATCGGGCGACTTAAGTACCGCCAAACTTGCGTTGACTGGCTCTGCTTTATGTAAGTGGGCTACTTTTCCCATTTCGCCTAGCAGATGAGTTGCCACCTTGTAACCCTCTTTTTGCGAGTGACTAAATTGCAAGTCCAGCAAGGTTTGACTAACGTTTCGATCGCTATTGTTTTTTGCCAGCACTTCACCAGCCCCACCTAACAGTTCTGATTGCTGTTCGTGGTTCTCAACCCAGCGAGCTATTTCCGTATTCGCACGCTTGGTATTTAACACAAACACCGAGCCCCCTCTGGGTTGCGGGGTATGAAACGCATCGGCGTGAATGGAGACAAGTAGGTGTGACTTATTACGGCGCGCAATTTCAGAACGTTTATTGAGATTGACAAAGTAATCGCCACTGCGTGTCATGACCGCCTTCATTCCTGGAACGGCGTTAATTTGATCTGCGATCTTCTTGGAGATACTTAAGGTGGCATTTTTTTCATATTTTTTGGTCGGGCCAATCGAGCCGGGATCTTCTCCGCCATGACCAGCATCAATAGCCACCACGATATCCTCGGTTCCTAATAACTGTGAAGCGTCTCGGCTTACTTTAGTTTGGCTGGCCGGTTTTACTGTCGCCTTGTCGCTATCCAAATTGTGGGGTAAATCAACCACCAAACGATGCCCATACTGACCACCCGGCGTTGGCGCAAGTTTAAATGGCTGAGGGTTCACTTTGCGCTGTAACTCAAACACCAAGCGATACGTCCCTTTCTCCGGAGGCGAGCTATTACGAATTTGCTTGAGAACAGGGCTATCCGTGACTTTAAGCGGCAATTTTGTATTAAGCGTGGTGTTTTTCAAATCCACCACCAAACGCTCGGGGCTGCTTAAAGTGAAATAGCTATAATCCGCTTCAGTTTTGAGATCGATAACCACTCGAGTTTCATCTGGAGAAGGCCAAACGCGCACGCCTTCTAATGCATTCGCGTGCGCCGTTGAAGTAAATAAAGCACAGCACCAAACCGCAAGGGATAGAGTTATCGTTCGTAACAAATGGATGATGTTCAACATAACTCCAACTGACTCAACAATGAGGATCCATAGGGGCTGTTTGCACTCAGAAAAGCTTGCCTTTGTTCGCCATCGTAACGTAGCTCAACATCAATATCTGCGGTTGGAAGTAGACCGCTGCCTTTTTCTGGCCACTCAACAAGGCAGATCGCATCCGGTGTGAAATAGTCACGAATACCCATAAATTCCAACTCTTCCGGATCGGCCAAGCGATAAAGATCAAAATGGTATACTTGCCAATCGGCTAGTTGATAAGGTTCAACTAAGGTATAAGTCGGGCTCTTGACGTTGCCAACATGGCCTAATGCGCGGATGAAACCACGGCTGAAGGTTGTTTTCCCAGCACCGAGATCACCATGCAAATAAAGCGTGGTTTGCGCAGAGCATCGCTTAGCCAAAGCTGCGCCTAATTTTACCGTTTGCTGTTCGTCTTTTAAGGTAAAGATCTTAGTACTCATGAATTACCGCTCTCAAGTGTCGAAAATTGACTATATAAAAATCAAAAGAACTCGAATAGTAAACTGGGTTGGAATTGAGAGACAAGCTCTCTTCTGTAAGTAAAAGGAAAAAACTCGCTTTTTATGTCAGTTTAATCCACATCACAGACGATCATTTCCTAGATCCTCAATAAAGGATCCGTTAAGATCCTCGCCCCTTTTTGCAACGAGCTCATCGATAATGGACTACCAAGTACTGGCAGACAAAATTAAAATCTGGGCACGTGAACTTGGCTTCGAAAAGGTCGGGATCTGCGATATCGATCTCAGTGAGCACGAAGAGTCTTTGCAGAAATGGTTGGATGCTGGATTTCACGGTGAAATGGACTGGATGGCGCGCCATGGCATGATGCGAGCTAGGCCACATGAACTCCTTCCCGGCACCGTCCGTGTGATCAGTGCACGCATGAATTACTTACCCCCAGATGCTCGGTTTGCCAGTGATTTGAATAATCCCAATTACGCTTATATCAGCCGCTACGCTCTGGGGCGTGACTACCATAAACTGGTACGCAACCAGCTCAAAAAACTCGGCGAAAAGATTGAACAAGAAGTGGGGGCACTCGGTTATCGCCCTTTTGTGGACTCCGCCCCAATACTAGAGCGGCCTTTAGCACAAAAAGCTGGACTTGGTTGGACTGGCAAGCATTCGCTTATCCTTGATAAAGAGAGTGGTTCTTGGTTTTTTCTTGGTGAACTACTGATTGATTTGCCGCTGCCAGTCGATACACCAAGCAGTAATCAATGTGGCAAATGCACTGCCTGCATCACCTCATGCCCTACACAAGCCATCGTGGAAGACGGTGTTGTTGATGCTCGCCGATGCATCTCTTACCTCACCATAGAATATGATGGCGTAATTGCTGAAGAGTTTCGCAAGGCAATGGGTAACCGCATTTACGGCTGTGATGATTGCCAGTTGGTCTGCCCTTGGAATCGCTTTTCCGACCTCACTCAACAAAGTGATTTTCATCGCCGTCAAGCACTGGATGAACCAGACTTAGTTGAACTGTTTGCTTGGGATGAGGCCACCTTCTTACGTTATATGGAAGGTTCGGCTATTCGCCGAATTGGCCACCAGCAATGGTTGCGTAATCTTTCCATCGCTTTAGGAAACGCGCCATATTCACAACGCATTATCGCAGCGCTAAACACGAGGTTAGGCTTGTCTGATTTATTAGACGAACATATACATTGGGCGCTAGTAGAACAAAAACGAAAATCATCGGAGCCAGCGAGTGCATGCTCTAGCAATAAGAAGCAGCAGCGCTTAATTCGAATTGTCGAGAAAGGGTTACCGCGTGATGCGTAAAAAATGAGGTAATTGCATAACTAATGAGCACAGACTTTGATATGTATCTCAAAATACCAATTTGTGGACAAAATTTTAAACACGACACTGTTTTCTATAATTAAGAAAAGTTAGCCACATCAGCAATTAATGACAAGGATCAAAGATCTTGATATTAATGATCATACAGTTAGTTGACCTAATGGTGACAAAATAACAAAAATCAATTTAAAAACAATTAGTTACACAGAAAGACAGCAAAATTAGAGAACAGAGCCGCATTAAAAGATCTTTCACTGACGCTTACCAGCACTTCACTAAAAACACGTTATACACCAACTTATCCACAATTAATTTTTGTGGATAACTCTGTTAATGAATACGAATAAATAGCGACGAAAAGCCAGATTCTACAGAGACTAACCTGTGTATTGAAATTCAGCACGTAAGTTATCAAGACGGCAATAAATCCGCTTAGAACTGCAGATTATTTTTATTTTAGGGAGTTATGCTTCACAGCATTAAAGAAAGAGCATAAACCAAATACTGGTTTGAGTTCAGAGAATACTCTGAAAGAAGCTGGAACGACACATAACCGTTACCTCAACCTTGGCAAGGTTGCGCTCTACCAACTGAGCTAGTGTCGCAATGATTAATCGCATTCACGCTTAATCTGAATTTGGTTGCGGGGGCCGGATTTGAACCGACGACCTTCGGGTTATGAGCCCGACGAGCTACCAAGCTGCTCCACCCCGCGTCCGTATTGTGTCACCGTTAAGTACGATGAAAACTTACACTCTCTAACAAGAGAATTTGTAGCGACACACGAGGTTCACTTTCTTTAAACAAAGAGGCGTGACCTCAACCTTAACTAGGTTGTGCGGCGCTATTCTTTTCTTCGAAAAGAATTTGGAGCGACACACGAGGTTCACTTTCTTTAAATAAAAAGGCGTGACCTCAACCTTAGCTAGGTTGCGTGGCGCTATTTTTTTCTTCGAAAATAATTTGGAGCGACACACGAG
>NZ_CAWNHY010000259.1:0-20817 GCF_963874335.1 Vibrio sp. V10_P2A27P122
GGAAATAAAGTGATTACCCTCATTAAACCTTTTCGGCTTAATTTAGATAATAAAGTCAGAAAAAATAGGTGAGGAAGCCGACCATGGTAGATATTTACACCTTCTCGCGAGTTTCAAGCAAGAATAAAACCAAGCTCTTGCAGATCAAAGAGTTTCTCTGCCAGCATCAGCTCACGGTTGATGAGGATGTTGAGCATTTTGTGGTGGCTTACGGTACAAACCAAATCATCGCTTGCGGTGGAATTGCGGGGCATGTGTTGAAGTCCATCGCGGTTTCTCCTGCGCTGCAAGGGACCGGTTTTGCGCTCAAATTGATGACCGAATTAACCAACTTCGCTTATGAAATAGGGTGTTTTTCACTATTTCTATTCACTAAGCCGACCAATGTAGATTTATTCCGACAGTGCGGTTTTTTCTTAGTCGATAAAGTCGAACCGCATATTGCTTTATTAGAAAATAGCCCAAATCGTCTTGCAGTTTATTGCAAACAGTTGCAGTTATTAAAAATGTCTGGGCGTAAAATTGGCAGTGTTGTGATGAATGCCAATCCATTTACCTTAGGTCATCAATATTTAATTGAACAAGCCTGTGAACAATGTGATTGGGTGCATTTATTTGTGGTAAAAGCAGAGAATAAAGATTTCTCTTACGCTGACCGTATGGCCATGATTAAGGCAGGCAGTAAACACTTATTGAATTTAACTATTCATTCTGGCTCGGATTATATTATTTCGCGCGCGACCTTCCCTAGTTATTTTATTAAAGATCAGCAAGTGGTCAATCAATCCCATACTGCGCTGGATTTAAGTATTTTCCGCCATTCAATAGCACCTGCCCTTGGCATTACGCACCGCTTTGTCGGCAGTGAGCCGATTTGTACGGTGACGCGTAACTACAACCAAGCCATGCGCCGCTGGTTAGAAGAAGCACACGATGTTAGTGCGTCGATCCAAGTAGTGGAAATTGAGCGTAGTCAGCAAGCCTCGCAGCCGATCTCCGCATCGCGCGTGCGCTATTTGCTCAAACAATTTGGCGTTGCCGCGATTGCCGATCTCGTGCCGAAAACGACTTATTCCTACCTTTGTCAGCATTATGCGGAACATTCGCTACAGGCCGCACCGCAACTGTTAGCGGTATGAGCGCAGTGCTGACACTGTTTTATCCAATAACTCATTAACAAGGTTGTACCCATGAAAATTGCCCATCCCGCCTTTGCGGGAACACTGGAGTCCAGTGATCTTCAGGTTCGGATTGAACCCAATAACGATGGCGGTATTGAACTGGTGTTAGACAGTACCGTCGAGCAGCAATTTGGTCATGCGATTCGTCAGGTCGTACTGCACACCCTCGACGCGATGCAAGTGCACGATGCGCTGGTCACCATCGAAGACAAAGGCGCACTGGATTGTGTGATCCGCGCGCGCGTACAGGCGGCGGTGATGCGCGCTTGTGAAGTTCAGAACATTGAGTGGAGCCAACTATCATGACCAAACTTCGTCGCAGTATGTTATTTGTGCCGGGCGCGAATGCCGCCATGCTCAGCAATACCTTTATCTATCAACCCGACTCCATCATGTTCGATCTGGAAGACTCGGTCGCGCTGCGTGAAAAAGACACCGCGCGGATGTTGGTGTTCCATGCGCTGCAACACTCTATGTATCAAGAGATGGAAACCGTGGTGCGGGTCAATCCGCTCGATTCTGAATTCGGCATCAAAGACCTTAATGCCGTGGTGCGTGGCGGAGCCAAAGTGGTGCGTCTGCCGAAAACCGATAACGCCAACGATGTAATTGAGATGGAAAAAGTCATCGAACAGATCGAGCGTGAATGCGGACGTGAAGTGGGTAGCACGCGCATGCTGGCCGCGATTGAAAGCGCGCAGGGCATTAACAACGCAGTCGAGATTGCCTTTAGCTCACGCCGCCTGATTGGGATTGCGCTTGGTGCGGAAGACTATGTACGCGATCTGCGCACGCAGCGTTCAGCAGAAGGGATTGAGCTGTTGTTTGCGCGCTGCTCCATTCTGCAAGCGGCACGTGCTGCCGGGATCATGGCGTTTGATACGGTCTATTCGGATGCCAATAACGAAGAGGGATTTTTGCGTGAAGCGGAGCATATCAAGCAGCTCGGCTTTGATGGCAAATCACTGATTAATCCGCGCCAGATTGACCTGCTGCACAACGTGTTTGCCCCAACACAAAAAGAGGTCGATCACGCCATTGCAGTCATCGAAGCCGCTGAAGAAGCAGCAGCAAAAGGGCTGGGCGTGGTTTCCCTTAACGGCAAAATGGTCGATGGACCCATCATCGAACGCGCACGTTGGACACTGCAACGTGCTGAATCCGGCATCAAACACTAAAGGTCACCTCATGAGTATCAATACATTAAATAACCCTCTGTCTGTGCTGGAAGTGGAACGCTACGCGTTGACGCCTTACACCCAAGCGCACGCGATCACGCCGCATTTGCTGGATGAGTCAGCGAAAAAAAGCCGCAAAGTGAAAAGCTCGATCCGCGAAGCGATTGTCGATCTTGGCTTAAAAGATGGCATGACCATTTCTTTCCACCATGCGTTTCGTGGCGGCGATAAAACCGTCAACCTAGTGATGGAGGTGATTGCCGAATTGGGGATTAAAAACCTCACGCTCGCCTCAAGCTCGCTCACCTCTTGTCACTCGCCTTTGATTGAACACATCAAAAACGGCGTAGTGAGCAAGATTTACACTTCAGGGATCCGCGGAGTGCTGGCCGACAGCATTTCTAACGGCCTGCTTGATGAGCCCGTGCATATTCACTCGCACGGTGGTCGTGTGCATTTGATCCAAAGCGGTGAGATCTACATCGACATGGCGTTTATTGGCGTACCTTGTTGCGATGAGTTTGGCAACGCCAACGGTTTTAAAGGCAAATCCAATTGCGGCTCACTCGGCTATGCCAAAGTCGATGCCGAACACGCTGAAAAAGTGGTGATGCTGACTGAAGCCATCGTCGGTTTCCCGAATTTCCCTGCATCGATTACTCAAGACCGCGTCGATGCGGTTGTGCAGGTGGCGGAAGTGGGCGACCCAAGCAAAATCGGTGGGGATGCCACGCGCATGACCACCAACCCACGCGAGCTTCTGATTGCCAAACGCGCTGCAGAAGTCATCGAGCATTCAGGCTATTTCTATGATGGTTTTTCAATGCAGACCGGTTCGGGCGGTGCATCGCTCGCGGTTGCGCGCTTTTTGAAAGAGAAGATGTTGCGCCAAAACATTCGCGCTTCTTTCGCTCTCGGTGGTATCACTGCGACTATGGTGGAAATGCATGAACAGGGACTGATTGATTACTTGCTCGATGTGCAGTGTTTCGATTCGGTGGCGGCGGGCTCGTTAGCGCGCAATCCACATCATCTCGAAATCTCTGCTAACGAATACGCCAACCCAAGCTCGAAGGGGGCGGCGGTGGATAGGCTGGATGTGGTTATCTTGAGTGCGCTGGAAATTGATACCCAGTTTAACGTTAACGTGATCACCGGCTCTGATGGGGTAATTCGCGGCGCATCCGGCGGTCATTGTGACACGGCGGCGGCGGCAAACTTATCGATTATTGTGGCGCCTTTGGTGCGTGGCCGCATTCCGACCGTGGTCGAGAAGGTCACTAACGTCATCACCCCAGGAGCCACCATCGATGTGTTGGTGACGGATCAAGGTATCGCGGTAAACCCGAATCGTCCCGAACTGAAAGCGCGTTTCATCGCGGCGCAACTGCCCGTTGTCGAGATTGAAGCGTTGCAACAGCGTGCGGAGTTGCTGACGGGTAAACCCCAGCCGTTGCAATTTGAAGACAAAACCGTTGCCTTTGTTCACTACCGTGACGGTTCGATCATTGATGTTATCAAGCAGGTAAAAAGCCTATGAGTCACCATCCGGATCTTTCAGTCAGTCTGGACCAGCTACTTCTGCGTAAAGAAGTGCGGGTTCGGCAACAAGGTGAGTGGCTAAAACGCCATTCACTGCCTCTGGTTTCTTTCACGGTTAACATGCCGGGCGCGGTTAAGCTCAACGCTGCCAGCCAAACCGTGATGGATGCAGGTATGCGTGCCATTCAAGAACTGTGTCAGCAAACGGGCTGGCGGCAAGTGGCTTGTCAGCTGTTGGTGGAAAAAACGGGGCCGGAAGCCTTTGTGGTGATTCAGGCTCCTTCAGCCAGCATGTTGAAAAAAGCCATGATGAAGATTGAACGCGAGCATCCGCTGGGGCGACTGATGGATCTGGATGTGATTGATGTCGATGGACATATTATTTCGCGCCAAGGTGCGCAGTTGCCAAGACGGCGCTGCTTGCTGTGTGAACGCGATGCGGTGATCTGTGCTCGCTCGCGGCTGCACGGTGTTGAGGCTTTGTTGGCTAAAATAGAGGAGATGGTTCATGACTATTCCTGCTGCGCTTGATCTTCTGCTTGAACTGCCTAGCCAAGCCTCTGGCACAAGTGGCGCGAAAACGTTCAGCTTGCCTCGCTTAGTGGGGCATCTGGCTTATCATGCCATGATGTTAGAGGTGCATCTCACCCCTAAACCGGGTTTGGTGGATACTGCTAATAATGGCGCGCACCGCGATATGGATCTCAACACTTTTATCGCCAGTGCCGAGGCGATTGCGCCTTATCTGCAATCTTTTGTCAGTGCAGGTTGGGAGAGCGCGGGAAATCCGGCCGCTCAGTTGCTGACCGCCTTGCGCCCGATTGGCATAGAAGCTGAGCAAGCCATGTTTGCTGCCACTCAAGGGGTGAACACCCATAAAGGGATGATTTTTATCTTGGGGCTTATTTGCGGCTCTGTGGGGTGGCTCAAAGCCAATCAACTCAAAATTGATGCGCAGCATATTGGCGAAACCATTCGCCAAGCTTGCCAGTTTTTGATTATTGATGAGCTAAAAGCGAAGCGTGAATCGGCTCCCAAAACGGCAGGCGAGCGAATTTATCGTCGGTACGGTTTAACCGGCGCACGCGGTGAAGCCGCTTCTGGCCTTGCGATGGTGATGCAACATGCGCTGCCAGCCTACCAAGCCTGTTTAACCAAAGGAGCTAGCACCGAGCAAGCCTTGTGGCATACCTTATTGGTGTTGATGGCCAACAATAACGACAGCAACCTCGCTGCTCGCGGTGGATTAGAAGGGCTGCATTTTGTGCAAGCGCAAGCGCAGCAACTGCTCGCCAAAGGCGGCTTTTTATATCAAGAAATTGAACAAGCTCTTACGGCGCTCGATAGCGCGATGATTGAAAAACACTTAAGCCCCGGCGGCAGTGCAGATCTATTAGCCGCTACTTGGTTAATTAATGAGTTAGCGCAATTGTTTCAAGTCCGTCACGAGTAATTTTGATTGTTAACTTTAAGATCGGAAATTCTTAAAAAGCAGCCATAACTGGATGCAATGTTGAATCGATATTTGAAATCAAGAGACTTTTGGGGTAAGCACAATTCGTCATAGTATTCTCTCTGTATTCTCTCTCGTGCTGGAAAGTTACTCACCAGTTGGTTGAAAACAGAGGTAAAGACCTGAAATTTCCTGAAAAAAAAGCCCCTATTTACAGGGGCTTGGTAAGCTTAGAGAGACTCAAAAACCCTTATTCGATGTTTTGAATTTGCTCTCTCATTTGCTCAATCAGAACCTTAAGTTCTACGCCAGAGGCCGTGATGTCGGTGCTGATTGATTTCGAGGCTAACGTGTTCGATTCGCGGTTAAATTCTTGCATCATGAAATCGAGCTTACGGCCGCATGAGCCGCCTTTTTTGAGCACATTACGTGCTTCTTTGACATGCGAATCGAGGCGGTCTAACTCTTCGGCAACGTCTGATTTTTGTGCAAGTAAAATCAGCTCTTGCTCGACGCGTGTCGCATCAAGCTCAATCTTTGCTTCTTCAAACTTAGTCAATAGACGTTCACGTTGCCATTGCAGGATTTCTGGCATGCGTGCGCGCACTTTTACCACTTCTTCACTGATCGCCGTCAGGCGTTGTTCGATTAACGCCTTCATGTTGTCACCTTCACGGCCACGTGCGTCAATGAATTCAATGATTGCGTCATCAAAGCCTGCTAATAAGGCTTTATTAATGCTGTCCATATCTTGTTCTGGCGTTTCCATTACGCCGGGCCACTGCATGATTTGAAACGGATTAATGCGGCTTAGCTCGCCTGTCATGTGCATTACTTGGTTGGCGGCTTTAATCACTTGATTGGCGAGTGCTTCATTGATATTCAGCTCACTTTTAGCCGCAGGGTTTGCTTCATAACGTAAGTGACATTCTACTTTGCCGCGCGCTAAACGTTGGCGAAAGCGTTCACGCAGTACAGGCTCAAGACCCCGAAATTGTTCCGGCAGGCGGAAGTAGGTTTCAAGATAACGTTGGTTTACCGAGCGAATTTCCCATACCGCGGTACCCCAATCACCTTTAACTTCTTTACGCGCGTACGCGGTCATGCTGTAAATCATTGATTTGTCCTTTGCTCACGAAGATGAAATATCAAACGAGAGGTATGTTAGCACTAGCTTCACGCGTGTACTAGGTTCACGCCAATGCAAAGGGTGACCAACCTAGCGTCAAGGCGGCTAATCCGCTATAATCTCGCCCCAATCGATTCCGTCTCACCCGATAAAAGGTAGATGCACTATGCGTCCAAATGACCGCGCGGCCGATCAAATTCGCCCAATTAAAATCACTCGCAACTACACTGCTTATGCTGAAGGGTCAGTATTTGTGGAATTTGGTAATACCAAAGTATTGTGTAATGCCACTGTCGAAGAGGGTGTTCCTCGCTGGTTGAAAGGTCAGGGTAAAGGTTGGGTTACTGCCGAATACGGCATGCTGCCACGTGCAACCCATTCACGGACTCGTCGTGAAGCGACCAACGGTAAACAAGGTGGCCGCACCATGGAGATCCAACGTCTCATCGCTCGCAGCTTACGTGCTGTGGTGGATTTAGAGGCAATGCCAGAGGTGATGATCACGGTTGACTGTGACGTTATTCAAGCAGACGGCGGTACTCGCACTGCATCAATTACGGGCGCAAGTGTGGCACTAGCGGATGCGTTTGCTCATCTGGTTGCTAGCGGTAAATTGAAGAAGAATCCAATGAAAGGCCATGTTGCTGCTGTCTCAGTTGGCATCTTGGGTGAAAACATTTTATGTGATTTGGAATACGTGGAAGATTCTGCCGCTGACACTGATATGAATGTGGTGATGACTGAAAACGGTAAGATGATTGAAATTCAAGGTACCGCAGAGGGTGAACCGTTTAGCCATGAAGAGCTGATGGATTTACTGGCCGTTGCCAAGAAAGGCATCGCTGATATTGTTGAAGCGCAGAAAGCATCGTTATTAGATTGATCAAGTAGCTCCCAGTTGGGGGCTATTTTTTTGCCCGTTTTATTCATTGTATTGTTGTACGTGATGACCCCACCCTAACCCTCCCCTATAAGGGGAGGGAATAAAGGAAGTGTTCCTAATATTGCCCTTGAGTGGAGGGAATTCATCATCTTAGTACCTCCCCTTTTAGGGGAGGCGAGCATTATCTTAGTACCTCTCTTTTTTAGGGGAGGCGAGCACCATCTTAGTACCTCTCTTTTTTCGGGGAGGCGAGCAGCATCTTAGAACCTCTCCTTTTTCGGGGGAGGTGAGCACCAGCTTAGTACCTCTCTCTTTTCGGGGGAGGTGAGCACCACTTTAGTACCTCCCCCTTTTAGGGGGAGGCTAGGAGGGGGTTGTTCTTGTTGAGAAAGCGAAATAAACCAAAGTGTATGAGTTAAGAGAGAGAAAATCATGAAAGCATACCAGCGTGAATTTATTGAATTTGCACTAGAAAAAGAAGTCTTGAAGTTTGGCGAGTTTACTTTGAAGTCTGGCCGAAAAAGCCCTTATTTCTTTAATGCTGGCTTGTTTAATACTGGCCGTGATTTAGCGCGCTTAGGACGTTTTTATGCCGCTGCTTTGGTCGATTCTGGGATTGAGTTTGATGTGCTATTTGGACCGGCGTACAAAGGGATCCCAATCGCGACTACAACTGCAGTAGCGTTGGCTGATCATCATGATGTTGATACGCCGTATTGCTTTAACCGTAAAGAAGCGAAAGACCACGGTGAAGGCGGTAACTTGGTCGGTAGCGCATTAGAAGGGCGCATTATGCTGGTGGATGATGTCATTACGGCTGGTACTGCCATTCGTGAGTCGATGGAAATCATTCAAGCTAACGGTGCGGATCTTGCTGGTGTCTTGGTGGCAATTGACCGCCAAGAAAAAGGCAAAGGAGAGCTTTCTGCAATTCAAGAAGTCGAGCGTGATTTTGGTTGCGCGATCATCTCAATTGTTAGCCTGACCGATCTGGTTACTTACCTTGAAGAGAAAGGGGCAGATGCTAAGCACCTTGAGGCGGTAAAAGCGTATCGTGCGCAGTACGGAATTTAAGCATCAACTTATTTGCGAATCGTAGAGCCACTTATTGAAAAGTAAAAGCCCCGAGTTTGTCGCTCGGGGCTTGTTTGTTATGAGTTTAGTGATTCTAGCGATTAACTTTGATCGCCATGGTGCGAGTTATCGTAAATTTCCGAGCCATCACGCTGCGTTTTCAACAGTGATAAATTCCACATGTACTGTTCTGGGCGTGGTGTGACTAAATCTTCAATCGCCTTATTCATAGCGCGTGCATCTTGCTCTTCATCGCCCGTTGGAAAGTTTTCTAATGCAGGCAAAATATGCACTTCGTACTTACAGGTTTTATCGTTATAAGCAGGCAAAATTGGCACGACTTTCGCCTTTGATAGGCGCGCCATTTTACCAAAACCTTTTAACGTGGCTTTTTCAGTGCCAAAGAATGGAACAAAGACCGAGTTGGCCGGGCCAAAGTCTTCATCGGGCAGCCAGTAGCCTAAGTATCCATCTTTAATTGAACGTACAAACGGTTTTACTCCAGCATCACGTGCAAAAATACGCCCGCCATATTGCATGCGTTGGACGTGCATTAACCAATCACCGATAGGATTGCGCTGTGGCTTCATGATGGTGGTTACTTTATAGCCTTTTGCCGCAAGCATTACCGCAGGGTAATCGACCGCCCAAGCGTGAGGGGCGAGGATGATCACGTTCTCGCCAGCATCTAACAATGGCAATAAGTTCTCTTCACCAATCATGATGCCGCGTTGCTGATTGTGTTTCGTGGAACGAACCAAAAACTCCGAATAACCGAGCATGTATTGTGCTGCTTTGACAAAGGTTTCTTCCAAAATAGCCTGGCGTTCTTGCGGGGATTTTTCAGGAAAGCATTTTTCCAGATTCACTCGCGTGCGGCGTACAACACGGCCGTTTTTTCGTACCGCAAAGGTGGATAATTTGCGCGCTAGCCTATCTCGCCATGCGGGTGGCATAAAGGCGAACAGAGCGGCAAAGAAGATCCCAATCCAAGTTCCCCAATGTTTTGGGTGTAAAAAAGACCATTGGAATGTGGGGTTGTGCAAGTGTTTGTCTGTGCTGTTTTCGTTGTTGCTCATTGAAAGCAAAACCTTTTTCTAGTTATAAATAGCGAGAGTTAGTTAACGTTTCATCTGGCAAAGATTTAAAACGCTTATGCAGCCACATCCACTGTTCTGGTGCGCGTAGAATCACTTCTTCAACGTATTTATTCATGTAAGCGGCGGCGGCGGTCATGTCATCTTTTGGATAGTCGCCATCAATGGTTTTATCGGCGATGATTTCATATTTTCCGTTGGCGTTTCGAAACCCTGAACCAGGGACAATCGCACATTGGCTAGTATAAGCCAGAATACTGGTGCCTGTGGTGGTACACGCTTCTTTGACCGCAAAGAAGGGAACAAACACCGATTTGTTATGGCCGTAATCTTGATCGGGTAGATAAAATAGGCGCTCGCCCTGTTTGAGTACGCGGATCATCTGTTTAATGTCGGTGCGGTAGATAAGTTTATTGCCATTGCGTGTGCGACCACGGTATTGGATAAATTCATACGCAGGGTTGCTGTGTGGGCGGTAAACGCCATAGCCTTCAAGGCCTATTACACCAAAAGCACGTGCCGTAATTTCTAAATTTAACGCATGTACGCAACACAGCAGTGCACCACGTTTTTCTTGTTTGAGTTGCAAAAGGGCGCTGACATCTTTCACATCAAGTAGGCGAGCAAAACGCCAAGTCGGCCAAAACCAAGTAATTCCGGTTTCTATCAGTGCCATGCCGGTGTTTTTAAAGTTTTCGTTAACAATATGCTCAATCTCACCTGCACTTTTCTCTGGAAAAGATAGCTGTAGATTACGCGTGGCAATGTGTACTCGCTTGTTAGCAAAGCGCATTCCAAACGCGCCCATGCTGCGTCCTATTTTTAGTAACGCAGAATAAGGAAGCAGGTTGACCACTAAAGCGAGTAGCCCAAAGCTAAGCCACACGCCCCAATATTTAGGGTGCAGTAGCGAGAGGGAAAACTCAGGTTTACCGTATTTTTCTTTGCTCATTACTCTTGATTCTTTCACTGATGATTCTTTGTCACGACGGTGGTGGTTTGTTTTTACTGAATCTGAGCGCTTAATAATGCCCAATACTCTTCAAAATTTGCCGTCGGTTGGTATTTAAAGTCAGATCGCACAAAGCGATTTAGGCTTCCTTCCACTTGGCCAAGCAGTTGAGCGGCTAAAATGCTTTCGTCGACGGGGAAGGATTTACCTTCACGCAGTTTACGTTCGCGAAGGATCTGACGTAGTGACGTTTCTATGCGTTCGAACAGTTGGTTGATCCGTTCACGCAGTCGCTCATTTTCAAACATTAGAGCATGGCCGGATAAAATTCGTGTCAAGCCCGGGTTACGTTCCGAAAAAGCCAAGATAAGCTGTAGCACTAAGCGGATGCGGTTGAGTGTATCTTTCTCTTCATCCAAAATGCGATTAATCCGCGACATTAAAGACTCTTCAATAAACTCAATCAAGCCTTCAAACATCCGTGCTTTACTCGGAAAATGACGGTACAAAGCCGCTTCAGAAACGCCCACTTGTTTGGCTAGCTTTGCTGTGGTGATGCGTGATGCACCATCGTTAGATTCCAGCATTTCAGCGAGTGCTTGTAGAATCTCTTCACGACGATTGATTTTCTTATTGACGGCCATGACCCGATTTCCTTTTAGTTACCACATGCTTGTGAGCAAATATTTATACCCTTCAGATGGTTTGGGTATTGTCCATTAAGCGCAGTAGTTTAACGGACAGTTTTCGGACTGCGTAGCGTAAAAATGAAAATGATTGAACTGGGTGGTGATTTTACCACCCAATAAACGCTATGAACCCTAAAAGAAGCTTAGAACGTCTGTTTGTAGCCTACAGTTGACTCGCGATCAGTTGCATCAGCGCGTGAGCTAATGCAGATTTTGAACTCAAAGGTAATGCTTGCTCTCCACCTTGCCAATAAACGGTCAGCGCATTGTCGTTGCTGTTAAAGCCTTGGCCAGAAACAGAAACATCATTGGCGCAGATCATATCCAGTTTTTTGTTGAGCAGTTTAGCGCGGGCATATTTTTCAACTTGCTGCGTTTCAGCAGCGAAGCCTACCGTGAACGGGCGGTTTTCTTTCAATGCGGCTACGCTGGCGACGATGTCGGGATTTTTAACCATGGTGATGAGCATGTGATCGCTCGCATCGGTTTTTTTGATCTTTTGATCGGCGACGATCTCAGGGCGATAGTCGGCTACGGCGGCGCAACTGATGAACACATCATGTGATTGCGCTTGCGCCATCACTTGCTGATGCATATCGCAGGCACTTTCCACATCAATACGTTGTACTTGTGGTGGTGTGAGCAAATTGACCGGGCCACTGATCAGAGTCACTTTCGCGCCCAATTGAGCGGCGGCCTGCGCAATCGCATAGCCCATTTTACCTGAACTGTGGTTACTGATATAGCGAACTGGATCGAGTGCTTCACGGGTTGGGCCTGCGCTAATCAACAGTGACTTACCGGCGAGCAGTGTGTTGTTTGCCACCTCTGTTTGGAAAAAAAACTCGCAGCGCTCAACCAATTGCATTGGCTCAAGCATGCGGCCCGGGCCAACATCGCCACACGCCTGTTCACCAGCTGCTGGGCCCCAAATCATCATGCCTCGACGTTTAAGCGTGGCAATATTCTCTTGTGTGGCGATATTGCGATACATCTGCTGATTCATTGCCGGCGAGACGGCCACTGGCGCATTGGTGGCTAAAATCAAAGTGGTGAGTAAATCATTACCCATCCCTGCGGCGATGCGCGCGATGAGATCCGCTGTCGCGGGGGCGAGTAGGACTAAGTCTGCCCATTTGGCAAGTTCAATATGGCCCATAGACGCTTCGGCGGCTGGGTCTAATAAGCTATCTGAAACTGGCCTGCCAGAGACGGCTTGCATGGTCAGTGGCGTTATAAACTCTTTTGCAGCGTGGGTCATCACCACTTGTACTTGAGCGCCTCGTTCAATCAAGCGACGCGTTAGCTCAGCACATTTATACGCAGCAATACCGCCGCTAATGCCGAGCAGAATCTTTTTTCCTGCCAGTGTTTGCATTGTCTTTTCCTCAAAAATTCTGCGCATTATGTTAGCACAACTCTCGCATCGAGTGACCTTATGATCCGCTCAATCCTTTCATATTGGACGAGTGTTTCTGCGTCTTTCATCACTTATCAATTACAAAAAACCATGAATCAAGCCTAAATAAAGAGAAGCAAAGTTGCAGGCTTGGCTATTTCTCTATGTTGTCTGGGTATCTTAGACCCTAGGAGTGCTTAATGAGCCTCAAATCACTGCCCACAGAATCAATGCCACGCGAAAAATTGCTTGCTCGCGGTCCTCAGGCATTATCTGATGCTGAACTGCTGGCGATTTTTCTTCGTACTGGCACTCAAGGAATGAATGTGCTCGCTCTCTCGGATCTGCTGCTGCGCGAGTTTGGATCACTTCGAGCGCTTTTTTCGGCCAACCAGCAAGAGTTTTGCCGCCATAAAGGGTTGGGCGAAGCCAAATACGTTCAATTGCAGGCGGTGCTTGAAATGACGCAGCGCTATTTGGCCGAAACGCTCAAACGAGGTGGCGCTTTGACTAGCCCAGAGCAAACCAAGCTTTATTTATCGAGTGTGCTACGCGATCGCCATCGAGAAGCCTTCTATATTCTGTTTTTGGATAATCAACACCGAGTGATCAGCGATGAAGTATTGTTTGAGGGGACGATTGACGCGGCCAGCGTTTACCCTCGAGAGGTAGTTAAAAGAGCACTCCACCATAATGCGGCGGCATTAATATTGGCTCATAATCATCCGTCAGGCGTTGCTGAGCCTAGCCAAGCCGATCGCAGAATCACACGTCGATTAACCGATGCGCTTGCGTTAGTGGACATCCGTATTTTGGACCATTTTGTGGTGGGCGATGGCGAGGTAATTTCTTTTGCAGAAAGAGGGTGGATTTGAATCACATTTTAGGTTGTGACTTAAGATTATTCTGGTATGATTCGCGCACTAAATTATCAACCTAAATCAGCTCTGCTTAAAAAAAGATCGCCAAATCCGTAAAAAGGATCTGTTCGGGTCTTGAGCAATGCATGTCAAGTTAGTATAATACGCGACCTTTGATAGCCTTGTATGGATTTTCCATAACGGTTTTTAACCTCAAACTTCTTAATACATCGAGAACGAGGTTCGGCCACCAAGGTTGATATCGAGCTGAAACGATTTGGAGAAGACATTCATGTCCCGAGTATGCCAAGTAACTGGTAAGCGTCCAATAACGGGTAACAACCGTTCACACGCACGAAATGCTACTAAGCGTCGTTTTCTGCCGAACCTACAAACTCATCGTTTCTGGGTAGAGAGCGAAAAACGTTTTGTTAAACTACGTCTAACTGCTAAAGGCATGCGTATCATCGATAAGAAAGGCATTGATGCTGTTCTTGTTGATATCCGTGCACGTGGCGAAAACGTTTAAGAGGAATTGAGCAATGGCTAAAGGCATTCGTGAGAAAATTCGACTAATATCTTCTGCAGGTACTGGTCACTTCTACACAACTGACAAGAACAAACGCAACATGCCAGGCAAATTTGAGATCAAGAAATTTGATCCAGTAGTTCGCCAGCACGTTCTTTACAAAGAAGGCAAAATCAAGTAATTGATTTTACGCTTTGTAAGCATTGAAAGACCCAGCTTTGGCTGGGTTTTTTATTGTCTGGAATTTGTATCCTGCAATGTCAGCCCTCACTATAATGTGCTAAGTTACTCAAAGATAAACTCTTAGGGATCACTTATGCGTATCAATCGCCGCCGTTGGAATAATATTCTTATCTTGGCTGTTATTGCTTTTATTGCCATTTTGAATTTACCCACAGTCATCAAAACTTATCTTATTGAACCGCCTGCTAGCCCTTATCCTTATGTGATTAATCCAAATGCACAGCTGCAAGCACTGCATTTTACTGACTGGTCACTTGAACTGAATCAAAACCGTTGGCGATCAAGCAAAGCAATTTCAGTTGCTCCTGAAATATTGGCACAACGCTGGCAGAGTTTAGTTGGTACAGAAGTAGATGATGCCACTTACGAGTCGCTTGCGTCTCTACTACGCAACCCACAAACCGTGGAGGTGTGGTATCAGGATCGCGAAGAGCCGCAAAGGATCACCTACTACCAAACCCCCCAGTTTTGGTTATTGAAAAATTGGCAAGAGAAATGGGTGGCACTTTCGGTAGAAGAAGCTTTTCTTTTTCCGAACTGAGTCATTATTTCTCTTTGAGCGTTGAACAAACCAAGAACGAATAACCAATACCCTATAATGACGAATGACGAATGACGAATGACGAATGACGAATGACGAATGACGAATGACGAACGACGAATGAAGAATTGAGATGTATCATGCCTGAGTTACCCGAAGTTGAAGTAAGTAAAATGGGGATTAGCCCGCATCTAGTTGGACAAACGATCCAACAACTGACATTCCGCACGCCCAAATTACGTTGGGCCATCCCTCAAGAGCTGAAACAGTTAGAAGGGCAAGTGATCCGCAATATATCCCGCCGGGCCAAATATTTATTGATAGAGACCGATATTGGCAGTGCGATTGTTCACTTGGGAATGTCAGGTTCATTGCGAGTATTGGAGTGTGATTTTCCGGCAGGTAAGCATGATCACGTTGATCTGCGATTAACCAATGGCAAGGTACTGCGCTACCACGATCCACGTCGATTTGGCGCTTGGCTATGGTGCGAACAAGGAGCAAGCCACTCTGTGTTGAGTAATATCGGTCCTGAGCCATTAACCGATGATTTTGATGCAGATTATATTGTGCAAAAAGCGAACAATAAACGTATCGCTGTTAAGCAATTTATTATGGAAAATAAAGTAGTGGTTGGCGTAGGCAATATCTACGCGAGTGAATCACTGTTTAATGCGCGAATTCTCCCCACTCGGCCCGCTCATTCGCTGACACTGACTGAATGGAATTGCCTCGTGCGAGAAATCAAATCAGTCTTAGCAACGGCGATTCAACAAGGTGGCACAACCTTAAAAGATTTTGCACAAGCGGATGGCAAACCGGGCTATTTTGCTCAAGAGCTTAATGTGTATGGCAAAGCGCAGCAGCCTTGCCCAGCGTGTGGGCAAGCGATTGAAGCGCTGAAAATTGGTCAGCGTAACACCTTTTTCTGCTCTGCTTGCCAAAAATAAGGTACGTCCTAAAGGCTATATTTTCTTGCCATGCAAGGCGTTAGCGACAATGTCAGGAACAAATTGATCAACTTCTCCACCATGAATCGCCACTTCTCGCACAATGGTGGAGGAGATAAACGCATGCTCCTCTGATGGAGTAAGAAACACACTTTCCAGCCCTGGCATCAAACGGCGGTACATGTTGGTCAAACCAAATTCATACTCGAAGTCAACCGTAGTACGCAAACCGCGGATCAGCACATTGGCTTTTTCATCACGCGCAAAATCGACCATTAACCCAGCAAATCCTTTGGCAGTGACATTCTCTAAATGTTGAGTGACGGCGCTGGCAAAGGCGACCCGCTCTTGCAGAGTAAACATGGTATTTTTGCTTGGGCTGGCGGCGACGGCGATGATCACTTCATCAAACATATTGGCGGCGCGTTCGATCAGATCCAAATGACCATTGGTGATGGGGTCAAAAGTGCCGGGATAAATCACACGCGAAATTCTTTTTTGGCTCACAGCGGAAGGCTCATATTGGTTAACTGGCACTGATATTAACAAAAAGACTCAAAATTACCTATTGAACTCGGTATGATGTAGCCCGCATTAAACTGTGACACTTAGCGAGTGAGAGAAGAGACGATGAACAAGTTGTTGGTGATCCGTAACGATAAAATTGGTGATTTCATGCTGGCTTGGCCAAGTTTTGCGATGCTAAAAGCCTCGTTGCCAGATTGCCATATTACCGCGCTAGTCCCCAGCTATACTGTCGCGCTGGCCGAGCTTTGCCCGTGGATTGATGCGGTGATGGTTGACCCAACGGAAAACGCGTCCTCTGCGCAGAAAAAGCAATGTATTCAAGCGATTAAACAGCAACACTTTGATGCCTCGATCAACCTCTTCTCGACCACTTACAATGCACTATTAGTTTGGAAATCTCGTATTCCTTATCGTTTAGCGCCGGCGACTAAATTCGCTCAAATTTTTTACAACAAACGAATTAAGCAAAAACGTTCTCAATCGGCAAAACCGGAATATGAATATAACTTGGATTTGGTGCGTGCTTTTTTACATGATATTGGTAAAGAGGTTGTCGAGCCGAGAGCACCTTATTTGCAATTTGACCAAGCGATGCTTGCTGAACAAAAAAGCGAGCTGGCAGCGCAACTTCATCTCGATACCAGTAAACCGTGGGTGTTTGTACACGCCGGAAGCGGAGGTTCGGCGAATAATTTGTCGCTAGAGCAATACACGCAGTTAGTGATGGGGCTTGATGGCGAGAAAGAAATTATCCTCACGGCAGGGCCTGGTGAAGAGGCGAAAGCGGCGCAATTAAACGCATTAATTGCAGAAAAAGGTGGAAGAGCGGCACTGTATGATAAAAATGAAGGGCTTGTTGATTTCTCACGCTCGATTGCTTGCGCTGATATTTTTATAGCAGGCTCAACTGGGCCTTTACATATTGCGGCAGCGATTGATGTACCAACCGTTGGATTTTTCCCCGCCAAACGTTCAGCCACACCACTTCGTTGGCGGCCATTGAACTCACAAGGCCGCCACATTGCATTTTGTCCACCGCAAGCAGCGGACAAAGAAACTCAGGCTGATATGAGCCGCATTGATATTAATGCAGTGTTAGCTGAGCTTAATCCTTGGGTGGCTCAGTACTGGTTCTAACCCATAAATCGGCGTATTTAACAAAGGTTGAGTGCGCCGATAATAAAGAGAGCAAGAAGCCTTGCTTACCATCTAAAAAACCTGCTTTTACAACGTACATTTTCAAAAAACAGCCAATAGCATGCAAAAGACCTTGGCTAATACTGCTTTTTTTACCGCGTTTTTCTCGTTGTTCCGCCCAAGCTTTAGCATAACCAGCAGATTTTACTAAGTAGTGATGAATATCGTTGTAGGTATAGTGAATCGCGTCGCCAGAAAGCTTAGCGACTTTCATTCCATCAGCCACTTCGACTTTTTCGTGTACTAAGGCATCATTGTATTGAGTTAGTTGAGTCGGATAGAGGCGTAATACCCGATCAGGATACCAGCCACAATGACGGATATAGCGGCCAAAAACCCAACTTAAACGGGCAAATTGATACAGTGTATTGGGTTTATTAGCAGCAACCGCTTGTTGAATGCTATCTTTTAACTCCTTAGTCACGCGTTCATCTGCATCTAACCACAACACATAATCAGACTCGACATACGACTGCGCTAAGCGGCGCTGTGGGCCAAACCCGGGCCACTGCGAGTTGACAAAAAACTTGTCAGTATAACGGCGCGCAATCTCTTCGGTATTATCACTGCTACCTGAATCTAAGACGACGATTTCATCTACCCATTGGTGAACGGTTTCCAAGCAAGCTTGCAGATGTTGCGCTTCATTTTTAACGATCAGCGCAACGGCTAAAGTAGGTTTGCTCACATTCATTCCTCGGATATTGGGTTTAGCTGAAAATCAGCCGTTATCTTATCAAACATTTGGATAACATGGCTTGCTTGAATACGCTGCATCGCTTGTTCATCTTTGACGCGAGTACGCCAACTGACTTGCTCTTTCGTTTTTCCTGTTTCGGCAAACAGTGCTTCTTCATAAGCCGACACCACATAATCACGATACTGATAAGGTCCTGTGCGCTGCGGATTATGGTGAGCGTATAAACCGATAACGGGAGTATTCATTGCATTGGCCATGTGCGCTGGGCCTGTGTCTGGCGCTATCACTAAATCGGCTAAGTCGAGCAGTGCCAACATCTCTTTAAGCTGGCTTTTACCAACGACATTGAGTACCGGCTGAGTCAGTTTACTCGCTATTTCGGCTGCTAGATCAACTTCAATTTGCGCAGGGCTACCGGCTAAAATGATATGCCAACCAAGTTGTTGAGCATGCGTTATCACTTCTACATAGCCTTCAGCGGTCCAATTTTTATAAGGCTTACTCGCGGCAGGAACCACGACTAAATTACGCTTTGAATGTGCAAGTTGCTGCTTGGCCCATTGATGATCGGAATCTGAATAAGTGAGTGACCACTTAGGTTCTAGTTCTTTGATTCCAAGGCACTTTGCAAACGCGAGTAAGCCATCTAATACATGAGGTGCTTGAGGCGATATCACTTTTACATTGGTAAATAGGTGCTGGAAATCTTGGCTGCGGGCGGCATCAAAACCGAGTTTATATTTAGCCTTAATACCCAGTGTGGCAATACTGGCACGAAAGGCATACTGCATATGCAAAAGCGCATCGAAGGATTGCCCTTTAAGTTCTGCCCACAGTTTTTGATATGCTTTCCATCCCTGTTTTTTGTCGAATATAACCACGTTTACATTCGGCAAATCAGTGAGCAATTGCGCTTCCAGTTTTCCAGTGATCCACGTGATACGAATTTCAGGCCATTGGTGTTGAATTGCTTGCACGGCCGCCACTGCATTGCACACATCGCCAATCGCCGACAGACGCAACACACAAATTGAGCGCGGAGCAGAAGAAAAAAGAGCCATAAGTGACATCGGTATAGAGAAAGTTAGTAAGAATTATGCAGACAGCGCTGATAAATGTAAAATGCCAAACAAGCACGATGAAGCACATTCAATCTCGTCATTAAAAAGTGAAACGATGAAAACGCTGAAAAAAGAGAATCAAACAATTTGGTATGACGAGCATTTGCTAGTTGAAGATCCGCTCCGCTGTTTTAACCCTGAGTTTTGGCAGCAGGCTGGTAGCGTCACAGGTAGTGCTACTGGGCGCGGTACGACATGGTTTGTAAAAGCTGAAAAAATAGAAGCAGCACTACGCCACTATAAGCGTGGTGGATTGTTCGGTAAGTTAGTTAGTGATCACTACTTTTTTTCCGGTTGGAAGAAAACGCGCAGTTTCCAAGAATTCGAATTGCTCAATACTCTGAGAGAGTCTGGGGTAAATGTTCCACGCCCGATTGCCGCGCGAGCAGTAAAGCGCACTTTTTGTTATCAGGCAGATTTACTCAGCGAAAAAATCCCGAACGCCCGCGATCTGGTGTCTATTTTACAAGAACGTCCATTACCGACTGAAATGTATGAGAAAATCGGCCTAGAAATTCGCAAAATGCATGATGTGCAAGTCAATCACACCGATCTCAATATCCATAACATCTTGATTGATGATCAAGAGAAGGTATGGATTATTGATTTTGATAAGTGTTGCCAGCAACAAGGCGAGAGCTGGAAGAAAGAAAATTTAGATAGATTGAAGCGATCGTTTGAGAAAGAGGTCCGTAAGCGAGGGATTCATTGGATTCCTGAAGCTTTTCACATTATTTCTAAGTGCTAAAATGAAGAGTAAAAATATGCTATTCGAGCAGATTACATTCGTTATTCAAGGACCTATTGCTCCGTCTATTACCTCAATATCTGTTCAACGTTTACGATCAATTTTCCCCGGCTGCCAAATTATCATATCCACTTGGGAAGGAGAAAATACACAAGATATTGAAGCTGATCTCATTATTTATAACAAAGATCCAGGTTCTACGGTATTTGTGTATAGCAAACAAAACGATCCTATACCTATCAATATAAATAGGCAAATTGTGTCAACTGTTTCTGGATTACGTCATGTTAAAACTAAATTTGCTGCGAAATTGAGAGCTGACAATATATTAAACAAAACAAGGATGTTAGAACTGTTTGAGCAATTCCCTTTACGCAGAGATAATTATGCAATACTGAATAATCGGCTTGTTTGTTCTAATTATTTTGCGAAGGAGTTTGAGAGGGGGTTACATGTACCTTTTTTCTTCTCTGATTTTTTCCAATTTGGTGAGGTGGAAGATCTACTTAAAGTATGGGATTGTCATATGTATAGTGATTATGATTTCCAATCAGCGTTGAGTGGTAAAAAACAGCACAAACATTATCCAAATGATAGCGTCAATGTAGAACAGAAGATTTGGAGCCATGCCGCAAGGAAGCTATATCCTGATGAATTAACAGATGAACATGGTGACCATTTTGCGCGGCAACAGTCATATAATTTTATGATCAATAATCTTATCATTGTTGACGGAGATGAACTTGGATTAGAGGTACCAAAACGCCTTCAACAGTCAAATGGCTATCCCTACGATTTTATTACGTTTCAAAGATGGAAGTGG
>NZ_CAWNHY010000260.1:0-20532 GCF_963874335.1 Vibrio sp. V10_P2A27P122
GTCTAATGTTAATTTATCTAATTTTGGATAAGCTAAATAAGCATTGACTAAAGCTCATTCATTAGTATTATCTAATTAAATGCAATGCGAAGGGGGAATGATGGAGATCACATCAGTCAATGTGGAGCAAATGAAAACAAATGCGATAGAGGTTTCAGAGTTGCTTAAAACGATGGCCCATCCTGAGCGTTTGATGGTGCTTTGCCAGTTAATTAATGGTGAGGTGGGCGTTGGAGAATTGCAGCAAAGCTCGATGTTAAGTCAATCAGCCTTTTCGCAACATTTAACCGTGCTTCGTAAGCAAAATATGATCAAAGCAAGAAAGGAGTCGCAGCAAGTCTTCTATTCGCTATCGGATCCGCGGGTTGTACAGCTTATTCAAAGTTTGCAGACCGTTTTTTGTAATTAGTTCATTTGTCATAGGTTAAAAGGATAAATAATGTTGTTTTCTATTCCTTGGGAATCGTTGTTAGGTGGTGTTTTACTAGGGATATCAACTTCACTCATGTTGCTGTTTAACGGCAAAATTGCTGGGATAAGTGGGGTATTAACGGGATTGATGACGCCTAAAACGCGTGATTTTGCATGGCGTTTGTTATTTGCACTTGGCATGGTAACTGGTGGTGCTATTGCCGTTTGGTTTTTAAATGCACAAGTGCCGCAAACTTTTAACTTTAATAACGGTGTTTTGGCGCTTGCTGGTCTATTAGTTGGGGTAGGCACTCGATTAGGAAATGGTTGCACCAGTGGCCATGGTATCTGTGGTGTTGGCCGACTATCCACTCGCTCTATTGCGGCGACAGGTACCTTCATGGGCGTTGCTGCCATTACTGTGTTTGTACGCCTTCATCTTCTATAAGTGAGTCAAAATGAATCAGATGTTGTTTAGATTAACCTCGTTAGTGGCAGGTATTTTGTTTGGTGCGGGTATGGTTATCTCAGGAATGGCCAATCCAGCCAAAGTCGTAGGTTTTTTGGATGTGGCTGGTGCTTGGGATCCAAGCTTAATGTTTGTGATGGGAGGCGCATTGACCGTTTTTATGCCGACCTATTTCATCGTTATTAAAGCAAGACAGCAGCCTATAAACGCAGAAAAATTCTGTTTAGCGACGACCCGCAGTGTTGATACCCGGCTTATCTCTGGTGCTGCGATTTTTGGGTTAGGTTGGGGATTAGTGGGCATCTGTCCAGGGCCAGCACTATCAAGCCTTGCACTGGGTAATATTGAGGTATGGCTATTCTTTATCTCAATGATGGTTGGGCTTGGTGCAACTAATTTGTTGATCTGCATTAAGAATAATAAACAACAGCAAACGCAAACGGTTTAATCTAACTAGAATTCAATAAGCAAGTGGAATCGTAACGATCAACATGAGGGATGGGTATGAAAAGGCGAATTTGGATTGCGTGTATTGCCTTAATCACGAGCGGTTATTGGGCCGTTGGCTATGCTGATGATCGTTATATCGTGACCTATGAGCAGATACCACAGCAGATTGCATTTGAAGGTGTTGTCCAGCCAGTTAACAAAGGGACAGTTGCGGCTCAAACCTCTGGTCGAGTCGTTGGTGTGTATGTCGACGTTAACGATTTTGTTAAAAAGGGCGACGTGCTATTAGAAATCAGCGCTATTCAGCAATCGGCTTCTTTAGACGCATCTCAAGCTCAGTTAACCAGTGCAGAGGCTCGAAATCGTGAAGCTCAAGCTCAACTAAAGCGTTATCGACTGCTGTTTCCTAAAGGTGCGATTTCACAAGACCAAATGGATGGCGCTGAAGCTCAAGCTCGAAGTGCTGCTGCGGCCGTCAAGGCGGCAAAAGCCGCGGTCGTGCAGGCGAAGGAGTCACTTGGATACACCAATATTACCGCCCCTTATGATGGTGTCGTGACGGAGCGACATGTAGAGCTGGGTGAAACGGTAGCTCCGGGTACTGCGCTGCTCAGTGGTTTCTCATTCAATGAGTTGCGTGTTGAAACGGCCATTCCGCAGCGCTATCAGCCTGCAGTCACCAATGTTGCTCAATTCCAAGTCATTATGCCTACGGGCGATAAAATAACCCCAATCGATTACAGCTTATTCAGTTATGCCGACCCTCAATCACATACATTCAAAATCCGTCTTGAACTGCCTCGTGTAGATCAAACTAACAAGTCCGGGCAAGTGATGCCAGGAATGTGGGTCAAGACAGAGTTTAATTATGATCAACGTGAGGTGATGCTCATTCCTGTTGCCGCTGTGATTCGCCGAGCAGAACTGAGTGCCGTATATCGCATCGTTGATGATAAACGACTGCTAAATCCAGTGCGATTAGGGCAAACCTATGGTGAATATGTGGAAGTATTGTCTGGCTTGGAGCAAGGCGATACGGTCGCAAGCCGTGTATTTACACAAGTAGGTGAGTGATATGGATAATCGTTTAGGCGTCTCAGGACGTATTGCCAAAGCTTTTCAGACTTCAGCGATGACGCCGTTGCTCGCGATTGTTGGGTTACTGATGGGCGTTTTTGCGGTAATGGTTACTCCTAAAGAAGAAGAGCCGCAAATCGATGTGACCTTTGCCGATGTGTATATTCCTTTTCCCGGAGCTTCTCCGGCGGAAGTGGAAAGTTTAGTGACGAACCCAGCAGAGCAGATCATCTCTGAAATTGAGGGAATTGATAAAATTTACTCTTTTTCACAACCCGATGGTGCGATGATTGTGGCTATCTTTGATGTCGGCGTTCCTAGAAACGACGCCGTGGTTCGTATTTATAATAAACTCTATTCCAATAAAGATTGGATGCCAAAAGGCGTTGGGGTGGGCGAGCCGATCATCAAACCTAAAGGCATTGAAGATGTGCCTATCGTCAGCATTACGTTATCCGATAAAACGGGCACTTTGGACAACCAGCAGTTAACGCAAGTGGCCCATGGTTTAGAAACAGAGCTCAAACGCATTAATGGTACACGAGATATTTATACGATAGGTCGCCACCCTACTATTGTTGATGTACGTTTAGACCCCGTTAAAATGAACAGCTTTGGCATCACGTTAGATCAACTGAATCAGCATCTTCCTGCTGCGAACCACAGCTCTCCAATGTTGAAACTGACGCATGAAAATCAGCAGTTTCCCATCCAAATTGGTCAGTTTTTAACAAAAATTGAAGAAGTAAAGCAATTGGTGATTGGGCTGCATAACCAGGCACCGGTATATTTAGCGGATGTCGCTACGGTTCAATTGGGTGTTGATACATCAACCCAACAAGTTTGGACCAGTGATAAGCAAGGTATTTATCCAGCAGTTACCTTAGCCATCGCTAAAAAAGGAGGTGAAAACGCCGTTCGTGTGGCTGAGATGGTTGAAGCTCGAGTTGCAGAACTTGAAAATCAGTTAATTCCACACGGAATCAGTGTTGGAATCACGCGTGACTACGGGAAAACCGCCGCCGATAAGAGCAATACATTGATCGGCAAATTGATTTTTGCAACCACTGCAGTCGTTATTTTGGTGGTTATTGCGATGGGATGGCGTGAGGCTATCGTAGTCGGTATGGCTATTGTTGTCACCTTGATGATGACACTGTTTGCATCATGGGCATGGGGTTTTACACTCAACCGGGTCTCGCTTTTTGCGTTAATTTTCTCTATTGGCATTTTAGTGGACGATGCCATTGTTGTTGTGGAAAATATTCACCGTCATATGGCGTTAGGTAAGCGCAAACTGGCGGATCTCATTCCTACGGCGATTGATGAAGTGGGTGGACCCACAATCCTTGCCACCTTAACCGTGATTGCCGCACTATTGCCAATGGCCTTTGTCTCTGGGCTTATGGGCCCGTATATGAGCCCAATTCCCATCAATGCTTCGATGGGAATGCTGATTTCATTGGCGGTTGCATTTGTCTTTTCACCTTGGTTAGCGGCCAAGTTTCTTAAGCCTTCATCGCATCAAGCACAATCTCAATCAACTCAAGGCATCTTTCACCGAATCATGAATCCTTTCGTGGTCTCGGCTGCACAAAGACGTAACCGCTTTTTCTTGATGCTTGCGGTATTTGCGCTTATTGCTGGCTCCCTATTATTGCCAATCACGAAGGCCGTGGTTTTAAAAATGCTGCCTTTCGATAATAAATCAGAGTTTCAAGTGGTATTGGATATGCCTGAAGGGGCGTCGCTTGAGAAAACGCAACGCGTTTTATTTGAACTTGGCGCGGTGTTAAATAGCGTGCCTGAAGTCAGTGGGTATCAGATTTACGCAGGTACAGCCGCACCGATCAACTTCAATGGCCTTGTGCGTCATTATTTTATGCGCAATCAAGCCAACCAAGGTGATATTCAGGTGAACCTGTTAGGGCGAAAAGAGCGCGATAAAGATAGTCATACGATTGCAAGTGAAGTACGCCCAAAGCTTAATGAGGTTGCCAGCCGATTTGGCGGTAAAGTCAAAGTCGTTGAAGTTCCACCGGGGCCACCCGTTTGGTCACCTATTTTAGCGGAAGTTTATGGTCCGACACATGACATTCGGGCACAAGCGGCAAGGATGCTACGCGGGATCTTCCACGAAACAGCGGACATTGTCGATATCGATATGTATCTACCGGAAGTGCATCAAAAATGGCAAGTAGTGATTGATCGCAGCAAAGCGTCACACTATCAAGTACCTTATGCTTCGATAGTCGATGCTTTGGCGACGGCCGTCGGTGGAAAGCCGATCACCTATTTGCACAGTGAGCACAGCAAGTACCCAATCCCCATTCAAGTGCAAGCTAGTGAAAACGCCAAAGTCCGATTAGATCAAGTGTTGAACATGAAAGTAAGGAGCACTGCGGGTAGTGCATATCCATTGTCTGATTTAGTCACGATTCGCCAAACTCAAATGGATGACTACATTGTGCATAAAAACCTGTTACCAATGGTGATGGTGGTGGCGGACATGACGGGTGAAACAGACAGCCCCTTATACGGTATGTTTGAAATGGCGTTCAACATCAATGCACTTGGTCTACCTGTGGAACAGTATTATATCCACCAACCTACAGGGTTAAATGGTGTCGAAATCTTCTGGGATGGTGAATGGACGATCACTTATGAAACATTCCGCGACATGGGCATTGCCTACGCGGTTGGGATGATCCTTATTTACTTACTGGTTGTCGCGCAGTTTAAGTCCTACCTTGTTCCGTTGATCATTATGGCTCCAATTCCACTGACGATTATTGGCGTCATGCCCGGCCATGCGTTACTTGGTGCTCAGTTCACCGCCACGTCGATGATTGGGATGATAGCACTCGCGGGGATTATTGTACGTAACTCCATCTTGCTGGTTGATTTCATTAATCAGCAGGTTGAAGAAGGTGTGGCATTTTCCGAAGCGGTTATTCAGTCTGCGGCTGTTCGTGCTAAACCCATCATGCTTACCGCTTTAGCGGCCATGATCGGGGCAGTATTTATTTTAGATGACCCCATTTTTAATGGCTTAGCCATTAGCCTGATTTTCGGCATCTTTGTTTCTACCGTCTTAACTTTATTGGTGATTCCTGTTTTGTATTATACGGTTATGCGTCATTGATCTTTCTGTTCTAACAGTTCCCTTGCTCTAACTATAAAAAGGGCGCTGAGTAGTCAGCGCCCTTTTTATCAGCTTTAAAATGTCAGTAGGCAATGGATATTAAAAATGCAGTTTTAAATAGGTAGATTACGGATAAATTCGCTATGATTATAACTAAAGGTGTTTCATAACAAGAAAAGCGGTGCAAGCTTAATCGTGTTTGAGTCAACTAAACTCCCCAGTTAGGAAAACATGAAACTGAAATCTGCGTTATTGATGATATTTTCTCGAGTGATGGCTGTATTGGCGCTGCAGCTTCCAGTCATCGCTTCTACGGCAGAAGTCGGTGAACCGCTCTCCAGCGAGCATGATCTTTCTCAACCTCTGCTTATTACAAGCTCAGCCAAGTGGAAACCGTATTCGTATATTAATAAGCAAGGAGAGCCTGCCGGAATCTTAGTCGATTATTGGAAAGTCGTTGCTGAGCAAAGCGGGTTCGATGTTGAATTTAAACTAGTAAGCTGGAACGAATCACTAGAGCTGGTTAAACATGGGCAAGCCGACGTTCATGCGGGTCTAATTCAATCACCTGAGCGAGATCTGTTCCTCGATTTTGGACCTGAAATTATGGCGATCGAGACGCACGTATTCTTAGATCAACACCTACTCGGTACGGATTTTGACAAAATATTTTCAGGTGAAATCGATATTAAGGTTGGCGTTGTATTGGGTGGCTATGAGGCGTATTACGCAGCTCAATATTTACCTAAATTAAACTTGGTCTACTTTGCCACGAATGAAGATATGTTGTATGCCGCTTCTAGTGCAAAATTAGAAGGGTTTATTAGCGATTATCAAGTCGCTAATCTCTTTATGTTTACAGAAAATAGCCCGAAAAAATATGTGCCAGTTAAGTTTCTCTATTCTGAGCCGTTGCGCTTTGGGGTGAAAGAGGGCAATGACGTTCTTTGGCAGAAGCTCGCAAATGCGACAGATAAGGTATCTGATGCCTCTAAAATGCAGTTATTTAGTCGCTGGATCTACATGGAAACGGTTTACCCAAAATATTTTATCCCGATCATCATTAGCGTAGCTCTGATGGTTCTCTGTATTTACATCTTGATGTTAAGACGCGCAGTCATACATAAAACCATCGATTTAGAGAGAGCAAATCACTTGCTAGAGAAATTGGCGCAAACTGATGAGCTAACAAAAATCAGTAATCGCCGACACTTCCAATCAAAGATAGCAGAATTGCAAGGAACTCCCGTCTCCTTCACCTTATTGGTGTTTGACATTGATAACTTTAAGCTAATCAATGATCAGTTTGGCCATGAAGTGGGTGATCAAGCCATTATTCATGTGGTTAGACATGTACAGAGAAAGTTATCCAATAATGACTTTATTGCTCGTTTAGGTGGAGAAGAGTTCGCCATTATTCTTACTCTCTATACCTTTGAAGAGGTCAAATTGAAAGCTCAATATATCTGTCAATCTGTCTATGAAAATCCAATGCGAGTAGCCAATGATACCATCACGCTCAGTATCAGTTTGGGTGGCGCCTATTACGATCTTGTTCCTGATAAAGTCTCACTTACTGTTGCGGACAGTTTAATGTACCAAGCCAAGTCGGCGGGTAAAAATCGAGCTGTAGTTGTTAAAGTTGATCAATGTGCGGATTGATCATTCCAATTAACTTCATTTCGACCATCTATTATCACTTGGCTCGCCCGAGGACAGTGTTTCAAGAAAAGCCATTGCAAGAAAAGTATGGATGATGTTTTTTGGCAACGAAATGACCTCGATTAATCATGAAATAGTGTGCTGGAATTCGACATTCCATGTCGCTAATGTGAGACTTTGTGCCCAAGTCGCGAAAGAGGGAATAAAGAGTATTGCTGCCGCTAATCGACATACACATTTTGATTTTAACATCGCAATACCTCACTGATCGAATCCGAAGGCTTAGCCTATCAGGTTCGGTGAAATTTCAAGAGGAAAAATCAAAAATTTGCAATTTTCATCGTTTCTTTTCTAAGTGAGATCTACTACTCCAAGATCGCATTGATCTTGTTCAATGCTCGGTTTTTATTGATCCAAATCAATACCCTGAGTTGGGAGTTTTCGTTAAATGCACCACAATATATTGTGTCAGTCGGATAATAAACTGCTCTATATAGTGTATTTGTGGATAACTCTGTGAGTATGCTAGGGGTAAGGAGAAATGGTGAAACCTATCGTAATCAAACGTGACGGATCGAGAGCCCCGTTCAACCGTGATCGCATTCAATCTGCCGTGGAAAGTGCAGCTGAACATATTGATAAAGAGATCGCTATTTACGCACTCAATGTGGCGTTGGCGGTAGAACTGAAGCTCAAAGATTACGATGAAGTCCATATCGCCGAGATTCAAACCTTAGTAGAGAACGAGCTAATGCAAGGGCCCTATAAAGCATTAGCTCGTTCATACATCGAGTACCGACACGATCGTGATATCGCGCGTGAAAAGCAAAGTGCCTTGACGCAAGAGATTGAAGGCCTTATCGAAGAAAGTAATGCCGATCTGCTCAATGAAAATGCGAATAAAGACGGCAAAGTTATCCCAACGCAGCGTGACTTACTGGCTGGTATTGTGGCGAAACACTACGCTAAAACCCGCATTTTACCGCGTGATATTGTGCAAGCGCATGAAGAGGGTGATATCCACTATCATGACTTGGATTACGCTCCCTTTTTCCCAATGTTTAACTGCATGCTGATTGATTTAAAAGGCATGCTCACTCATGGCTTTAAGATGGGTAATGCCGAAATTGATACGCCAAAATCAATTTCAACCGCCACCGCAGTGACCGCACAAATTATCGCTCAGGTTGCGAGCCATATTTACGGTGGCACCACCATCAACCGTATCGATGAAGTGCTTGAACCCTATGTGACAGCCAGTTACGACAAACATTTAGAAATAGCAAAAGAGTGGGATATTCATCATCCCGAAGCCTTTGCTATGTCCCGTACAGAAAAAGAGTGCTACGACGCATTCCAGTCACTTGAATATGAAGTCAACACTTTGCATACCGCGAATGGGCAAACTCCGTTTGTCACTTTCGGCTTTGGTCTAGGGACCAGTTGGGCCTCTAAATTGATTCAACAGTCGATTTTGAAAAATCGCATTGCTGGCTTAGGCAAAAATCGTAAAACGGCTGTATTCCCTAAGTTGGTATTTGCCATCAAAGATGGCTTAAATCATAAAGCGGAAGATCCAAATTATGACATCAAACAACTCGCATTAGAGTGTGCGACCAAACGCATGTACCCGGATATTCTCAACTACGACAAAGTAGTTGAAGTGACTGGTTCATTCAAAACCCCAATGGGTTGCCGCAGCTTCTTAAATACCTATGAAGAAGGTGGTGAGCTGATTCACGAAGGGCGGAATAATTTGGGGGTAGTCAGTCTCAATTTACCTCGTATCGCGCTGAAAGCGGGCCGAAATATTGAACAGTTCTACACATTACTCGATAAAAAATTAAAACTGGCTCGCCGTGCTTTAGAAACTCGCATCAGCCGCCTTGAAAAAGTCAAAGCACGCGTCGCACCTATTTTGTATATGGAAGGGGCATGTGGTGTTCGTTTAAAAGCCGATGATTCTATTGCCGATATATTCAAAAATGGCCGAGCATCTATCTCTTTGGGCTACATCGGTGTGCATGAAACCATTACCGCGCTCTATGGCAGTGATACACATGTTTATGATGATAGCGAGCTGCGAGATCGCGCGTTAGATATCATTAAATACCTGAAAGGGGCCGTTAACCAATGGGCGGAAGAAACCGGTTACGCGTTCAGTTTGTACGGTACGCCAAGTGAGAACCTCTGCAGCCGTTTCTGCCGTATTGACACAAAAGAATTTGGTGTGATTGAAGGTGTAACGGATAAAGGTTATTACACCAATAGCTTCCATTTGGATGTGCAAAAGAAAGTTAATCCATACGATAAGATTGATTTTGAGATGCCATATCCAGAGGTTTCAAGTGGTGGTTTTATCTGTTATGGAGAGTTTCCGAATATGCAGAAAAACATAGAAGCGCTTGAAAATGTTTGGGATTACAGTTATAGCCGTGTTCCTTATTATGGGACCAATACGCCAATTGATGAGTGCTATGAATGCGGTTTTACTGGCGAATTTGAGTGTACGAGTAAAGGGTTTACCTGTCCTAAATGTGGTAATCACGACTCATCCAAAGTCTCCGTAACCCGCCGCGTGTGTGGCTACCTTGGTAGCCCAGATGCTCGTCCGTTTAACTTCGGTAAACAAGAAGAAGTTAAACGTCGCGTTAAACACTTGTAAGTGATAGTGAGTAACCTGTTGGCATGAATTATCACCAATATCATCCGATTGATGTTGTGAATGGCCCGGGGACGCGTTGTACGCTGTTCGTCTCCGGCTGTGAACATCAGTGCAAAGGATGTTACAACAAAGGGACTTGGTCGCTGCATTCTGGCCACACTTACAATGAGCAACTAGAGCAGCAGATCATCACCGATTTGAACGACACGCGCATCAAGCGCCGAGGATTATCCTTGTCGGGTGGCGATCCCTTACACCCGCAAAACCTTACTTCTATTTTGCAATTGGTTAAACGAGTAAAGACTGAATGTGTGGGGAAAGATATCTGGTTATGGACGGGATATACCCTAAACGAACTCAGTGATGCTCAAAGACAAGTCATTGAATATGTTGATGTCTTGATTGATGGAAAATTTGAACAGGATAAAGCCGATCCAAGCTTAGAATGGCGAGGCAGTGCCAATCAAATAATCCATCAATTTAAACTGTAAAAATTATGTATCTAGTGCTAACTTGAAGGTCATTACTTGAATTTCAAAGGGTTGTGACCTTCATGTTTTCACATTTACCAACACCAACACTCGATCCAATACTTTCATTATCGGTTGCATACCGCAACGATCCTCGCAGCGAAAAAGTTGACCTAGGCATTGGCGTTTATCGTAATAGCCAAGGAGAGACGCCGATTATGCGCGCCATTGCCAAAGCGCAAGAGCACGTGATTGCCACACAAACCACTAAATCGTATGTTGGGCTTGCTGGGTGTGAAGAGTTTAACCAAAGCATGGTGAACTTATTATTGTCTGGCACTTCAGTGCTTGATCGTGTGGCTGCGATTCAAACGCCCGGAGCAAGCGGTGCGCTGCGTATGCTCGGTGACTTAATGCACGTAGCACAACCAGAAACGACGGTGTGGATTACTGACCCAAGTTACGTCAATCATAAACCTGTGATGGAAGCGGCGGGTTTAAAAGTGAAATATTATTCTTACTTCTGTCGCGAGACTAAGCAAGTCGATACTGCACGGATGCTTGATGATTTATCGCAAGCAGGGCCAAAAGATGTGGTGCTTATCCATGGTTGCTGCCATAACCCAACTGGCGCGGATATTGATTTCGCCGCATGGCAAGCGATCACCAGTCTTGCGCAGAAAAATGGCTTCATCCCTTTTGTTGATGTTGCCTACCAAGGGTTTGGTGAAGGTCTTGAAGAGGATGTGAAAGGGCTGCGTTTTATGGCAAACAACGTCGAAGAGATGTTGATCACCACCTCTTGTTCAAAGAACTTTGGTCTCTACCGAGAACGAACTGGTGCCGCGATTGTTGTCGGTAAAAACGCACAAGATGTAGCGAATGCAAAAGGTAAATTACTAACGTTAGCACGTTCGACCTACACTATGCCGCCCGATCATGGTGCTGCACTGGTGAAAACTATTTTACAAAATCAAGCATTAACCGCGATTTGGAAGCAAGAGTTAAGTGAAATGCAACAGCGTTTGTTAAACCTGCGTCAAACCTTGTGTAATCATTTGAGAAATCAGCACAATACTTCACAATTCGATTTTATCGAAAGTCACAAAGGGATGTTTACTGTGCTAGGCTTTACTCCAGAACAGATGGCTCAGCTACGTGATCAATATGGAATCTATGGGGTAGGTGATGGCCGAATTAACATTGCAGGCTTATCAGAACAACATATTCCGTATGTTGCTCAAGCCATAGTGAATGTCTCTTAAATATTTATCAGTTTGATTAGGTGGGTCAATGAAACAACACTTGAAACTTATTGCTCTTTTAATGTTGAGTACTGGTTTGATGGCATGCAGTACGCTAAACCAAACCTCAACACAACCAGAGCAAAAGCCAAAAGTTGAAGAGCCAAAACAACAAAATACTGAGGCACAAAAACCGGTTGAAAAACCCTCGAAAGAGCCAGTGGTTGTGGTGAAGGCCAAAAAAACCTCTGATGGTAAGCTTATTTTGGGCGAAAAAGAGTGGGTTTATGTGCCGAGTTTGAACGAAAGCTTCAAAGCGCGTATCGATACCGGGGCGGCCACCTCTTCAATTAGTGCCGTGGATGTTGTTGCTTTTGAACGCGATGGAAATGATTGGGTCAAGTTCAGGATTGAACACGATGACATCAAAAGTGATGAGATAAGTTTACCTGTTGAACGCTGGGTCAGAATTCGGCAATCCAGTGCAGAGGGTACACAAAGACGTGCGGTCGTTGTCGCTTGGATTGAAATTGGTGATCTCAAAGAGAGAACCGAATTTACGCTTGCCGATCGTACACATCTGACTTATCCACTGTTACTTGGTCGTAGTTTCTTTAAAGATGTAGCGCTTGTTGATGTGAGCCGAAAGTACGTGCAGGATAAACGTAAATAGAGATACCTCACTTCTTAGCTCAACCTAACAGCCAGCACTTGTTGCTGGCTTTTTCTTACCTCCAATTCCCTAGTTGTAACAGCAGTCTTTATTCCTCATTACTTTATTCGATATTTGCTCAATAAAATGATGCGCTGTGTTGAATAATGTTTAAAAACCATTGTGTTAAGTTTGTTAAAAAGACGATGGCGTCTAAAATGAAAACATACTACCTGCATTGGTAAACCGAAAAGGTGTTAACTCAGGATCTGATATACAAAACACTGCTTAAACCCACGCCGAGCAGTGATATGACTGCTAATAAGGAAATTGTCTATGTCTGAGCATCAACAAGCTGAAAGTAAATTTAGATTAGTGACACGCAGCGATTTTGATGGGCTGGTTTGTGCCGTGTTGCTCAAAAAACTCAACCTAATTGACGAGATCGTGTTTGTTCACCCAAAGGATATGCAAGATGGGAAGGTGACGACAACTGAGCGTGACATTGTCACTAACCTGCCTTACGTCGCTAATGCTCACTTAATTTTTGATCATCACCTATCGGAAACTATTCGCAATCAAGGTGAAAGACCGAATCATATTATTGATCCAAACGCGCCATCTGCCGCGCATGTAGTATGGCAATATTATGGCGGACTGGATACGTTTCCCTCTCAGTGGCAAGAGATGCTGATTGCTGTCGACAAAGGTGACTCCGCGCAGTTTACTCGGGATGAAGTGCTTGATTCTGCGGGATGGAATTTACTGAATTTCCTGATGGATGCAAGAACAGGTTTAGGGCGCTTCCATGAATTTCGTATCTCCAATTATCAGTTAATGATGGATCTTATCGACTACTGTGCGAACCACTCCATTGCCGAGATTCTTGCTCTGCCGGACGTTCAAGAGCGCGTTACTTTGTACCGTGAGCATGAAATTCTATCTAAACAGCAGATTCAACGTTGTGCCAAAGTCTATAAAAACCTTGTCATTCTTGATTTGACGGGCGAAGAAATTATTTACGCGGGGAATCGGTTTATCATTTATGCCTTATTTCCCCAGTGTAATATCTCGATTCACAAAATGTGGGGCTTTCAGAAGCAAAATATCGTGTTTGCTACGGGGAAATCTATTTTTGATCGTGGCTCTAAAACCAATGTGGGCGGATTAATGCTCAAATATGGTGGTGGAGGCCATCAAGCGGCTGGAACGTGCCAAATTGCTCTTGAAATGGCCGAGCAGGTAGAAAAAGAGCTGATCAGCCAAATTACCACAGATGGTTAAAGCCGGTGAAGCCCTGCATGGCAGGGCTTTTTATCTCATCGCGGCGTTTTCTATACGTTTCGTTCCTAAAACCACAAAGTTACCAATTCTTATTGCGGCTCATCACCTACCAGCAATGCCAAGTTGTTTCGTTATAATTGCAGCTTGGGGTTTCGTAAATCTTATTTTTCTCTATACTTACCCAAGTGACTGAATTATTAATAGTTTACACTGATGGAATGTCGCGAAGTTATCAATGGAAGGATTCTAGTATGAGAAAAATTAAGCCTACGCTGTTAGGTGTGACTGTGCTGCTGATGAGTGCTTTGGCGACTGCGGATGTTGTAGAAACCACAACATTATCCGGCGTTGGGCAAGCCAAATATCCCGCCAATTTTTCTCATTTCGATTATGTTAATCCAAGCGCACCTAAGTACGGAAAAGTAACTTATGGCGAGGTAGGTACTTACGACAATTTTAACCGCTTTGCTTCCCGAGGCGCTCCGGCGGCAGGCAGTGGTGAGCTTTATGATTCACTGATGTTTGCGCCCAGCGACGAAATTGATACCTATTATCCATTGATTGCTTCTAAAGTTCGTTATTCTGATGACTATTCGTGGCTAGAACTAGATATCAACCCGAACGCACGTTTTCAAGACGGTAAACCGATCACCGCGCAAGATGTTGAGTTTACGTTCAACAAGTTCATGACAGAAGGGGTGCCTCAATATCGACTGTTTTACAAAGCGGTTAAATCGGTAACGGCGATCCATCCTTTAACGGTTCGTATTGAGATGTCAGAACCTAATAGAGAAAAGCTTTTTAGTTTGGCTCAATCAACTCAAGTGTTGCCTAAGCACTATTGGCAGGATAAAAACTTAGCAGAACCATTAAATGAACCGCCAGTCGGCAGCGGTCCTTATAAAGTCGTACGTTATCAAACTGGGCAGAGTGTTACTTATGAGTTGCAGGAAGATTATTGGGCTGCCAACTTACCAGTCAGCATTGGGCGACATAATTTCAAGCAGATCCAATACGACTATTACCGCGACGATACCGTAATGCTTGAGGCATTTAAAGCTGGGGAATTTGATATTCGCCAAGAGAGTTCGGCGAAGTTTTGGGCCAGCTCATACACTGGATTGAACTTTGATAAAGGATTCATCAAGAAAGAAGCGATCGCGCATAATAGCCCAGCTTCAACCCAAGGTTTTGTATTTAATATTCAACGAGAAGTGTTTAGTGATCCGAAAGTGCGCGAGGCTTTGACCTATGCGATGGATTTTGAATGGATGAACAAAAATATGTTCTACGATCAATATTCACGAACGCGTAGCTATTTTCAAAACACAGAGTATGAAGCGAAAGGTCTTCCCTCTACTGATGAACTTACTATTCTTACACCACTAAAAGATAAGATCCCAGAACGTGTTTTTACCCAAGAATACCAACCACCAGTGACGGATGGGTCTGGTCGTATTCGTCAACAACTACGAGTCGCTTTTCAATTGCTCAAAGAGGCGGGGTGGGAGCTGAAAGATAAAGTGATGACCCATAAAGAAACGGGTAAAGCGTTTGAGTTTGAGTTATTGATCTACAGTCCGACCACGGAACGCATTGCTATTCCTTTGCAAAAAAATCTAAAACAGCTTGGTATCGAGATGAAGATTCGCTCAGTGGATACCACACAATATCTTAAGCGTTTGCGCGATAGAGATTTTGACATGCTTTCGTCGGCCTATGCGGCGAATCCTTACCCAAGTCCTAACTTGTTGATTATCTGGAATTCAAACTACATCGATTCCACGTACAATCGTGCTGGAGTGGCAGACCCAGTTGTCGACTTCCTCACTGAACAAATTGCCGTCAATCAAGAGCATCCAGAAAAATTATTGCCTTTAGGCCGAGCATTAGATCGCGTTCTACAATGGAATTTTTATCTGATCCCACAGTGGTATCTGAGCCAATATCGTATCGCAACTTGGGACAAATTCGAGCGCCCTAGTGTGATGCCAAAATATGATATTGGCCTTGATACTTGGTGGGTTTCGGAGCAGAAAGCGCAATTGCTACCAGAAAAACGCCGTTAAGAGGATGCAATGACTGCTTATATTTTCCGCCGATTGCTGCTCGTTGTGCCCACGCTGTGGGCGATTATTACCATTAATTTTTTTATCATCCAAATTGCCCCCGGAGGCCCAGTTGAGCAAGCGATTGCACAAATGGAAGGGCATGGTGACGGAATTATGGAGCGATTTACTGGAGGCGGCCAAGAGGTGGATATGTCGCTGTCGGCTAACACTGGAGGATATAAAGGTTCTCGAGGTTTAGACCCCGAGGTAGTCGAAGCGATAAAAAAACAGTTTGGTTTCGATAAGCCACTTCATGTCCGTTATTTTGAAATGCTAAAAAATTACGCAACCTTTAATTTTGGTGACAGCTTATTCAAAGGAGGCAATGTTATTGATTTGATCACTGAGCGTTTACCCGTTTCGATCTCTTTAGGGCTGTGGAGTACGCTGATCATCTACCTTATCTCCATTCCTCTCGGAATTTTAAAAGCCATTCACCATGGCTCAAGGTTTGATGTATGGTCAAGCGCAGTGGTTATCATCGGTTACGCTATTCCGGGCTTCTTGTTTGCGATTATTTTGATCATTATTTTTGCCAGTGGAAATTATTTCAGCTGGTTCCCACTGCGTGGTTTAGTATCAAATAATTTTGCTGATCTGACTTGGTATCAACAAATTGGCGACTATTTTTGGCATTTGGCTTTGCCCATCTTTGCAATGGTGATCGGTGGGTTTGCCACTTTGAGTATGCTAACGAAAAACTCATTTCTTGATGAGATCAACAAACAGTATGTGGTGACGGCTCGAGCAAAAGGACTGGATGAAGGACGTATTCTTTATCAGCACGTTTTTCGTAATGCGATGCTGATTATTATTGCCGGTTTTCCGAGTGCTTTTATCAGCATATTTTTCACAGGTTCGATGCTGATTGAAGTGATGTTTTCACTGGAAGGTATAGGGCTACTTGGTTTTGAATCGACCATTCAACGGGATTATCCTGTAGTGTTTAGTTCTTTATACATCATGACGTTACTTGGATTAGTCCTCAGCATCATTTCCGATTTGACCTATATTTGGGTTGATCCTCGAATCGACTTTGAGGCTCGTTCATGATGGTAAAAAAAAGGCTGTCCAACCCATTAAACGTATTGCGCTGGCACGGTTTTAAGTCCAATCGGCGCGGTTTTTATTCACTATGGTTGTTTACGCTTTTATTTGTGGTGAGCCTATTTGCTGAGCTGATTGCAAATGATAAACCCCTTTTGGTTGAGTACGATCAGCAGTGGTTTTTCCCGACCTTTCAACAATATGCAGAAACTCGTTTTGGTGGTGAGTTTGAAACCGAAGCGGATTATACCGATCCTTACGTCATCGATCTGATTGAACAAAAAGGTTTTATTGTTTGGCCATTGATCCCATTTAGTTACGACACCATCAACTTTAATATCAATAATGCAGTGCCGTCAGCGCCAGATTCAGTGAACTGGCTTGGTACTGATGATAAAGGGCGCGATGTGCTGGCTCGTATTATTTACGGGTTTCGTATTTCGGTTTTGTTTGGCTTTGTATTAACACTCGTCTCGTCAGTGATAGGCGTTATCGTTGGTGCCACTCAAGGTTATTATGGCGGTTGGCTTGATTTACTTGGGCAACGTTTTATTGAAGTTTGGTCAGGGATGCCAACGCTTTTTCTGCTGATCATTTTATCGAGTTTCGTCGAACCGAATTTTTGGTGGTTGCTTGGTATTATGGTGCTTTTTAGTTGGATGGGTTTAGTGGGCGTGGTGAGAGCGGAGTTTTTACGCTGTCGTAATTTTGATTATGTGCGGGCTGCGCAAGCGATGGGTGTGAGTGATCGCCGCATTATGCTTCGCCACATGCTACCTAACGCGATGGTGGCTTCTTTAACCATGATGCCCTTTATTCTTTCAGGCTCAGTTACGACTTTAACATCCTTAGATTTTCTCGGTTTTGGCTTGCCAGTCGGCTCGCCCTCTTTGGGCGAATTATTGGCGCAAGGGAAAGCCAATTTACAAGCTCCATGGTTAGGTATTTCAGCATTTGTGGTGCTCTCGTTAATGCTGACATTATTGGTCTTTATCGGCGAAGCTGTACGCGATGCCTTTGACCCGCATTCGACAGGGAGAAGATGATGAGTAAAACCGTACTCTCTATCCAAAATCTTTCGGTCGGGTTTGGTCAAAAAGACAATGTTGAACCTGTGATTAAAGCAGTGTCACTTTCTCTCTCCGCAGGGGAAACCTTAGCTCTGGTGGGGGAAAGTGGTTCTGGTAAATCAGTGACGGCGAATGCCATTTTGAAGTTGTTACCGAAAAGTGCTGCCCACTATTTGCAAGGGGAGATCTTTTTTGATGGTATCAATACGTTGAACTGTAGCGAGAGGCAATTAAGAGGTATACGAGGTGGGCGGATTGGTATGATTTTCCAAGAGCCAATGGTCTCACTCAACCCTCTGCACAAAGTTGGTAAACAGTTAATCGAAGTTGTGGAGATTCATCGAGGACTAAAAAGCAGCAAAGCACGTCAGTTGGCCATTGCATGGTTAGAAAAAGTGGGTATTCGATCGCCAGAAATTAAGATTAATGCTTATCCACATGAACTTTCTGGGGGAGAACGCCAGCGAGTCATGATTGCGATGGCTTTGATCAATGAGCCTGAATTACTGATTGCTGATGAGCCGACTACTGCGCTTGATGTTTCTGTGCAGGCGCAAATATTAGATCTACTTAAAAACCTGCAACAAGAACTGGGTATGGCCATGTTGTTCATTACTCATGATCTCAGTATTGTTAAGCGTATCGCTGATCGCGTTGCAGTGATGCAAAATGGGCAAGTGATCGAGGTGAATGATGCCAAAACGCTGTTCTCATCACCCTCTCACTCTTATACCAAAAAATTGATTGAATCCGATCCTCGAGGTTTGCCCGTTGACGTAAACCCTGACAACCCAATTCTAGTGCAGCTTCAGCATCTCAAAGTATGGTTTCCCATCACTGGCGGCTTATTCAAGCGCACGGTCTCGCATATTAAAGCTGTCACCGACATGCAGTTTAAGCTTAAAAGAGGACATTCATTAGGAATTGTTGGCGAGAGCGGTTCGGGTAAATCGACCACTGGCATGGCGATACTAAAATTAGTCCATTCGGAAGGCTCGATTTGTTACGACAATAATGAGCTGCAAGGGTTAGATAGGAAAGCTATGTTACCTTATCGCAGCAAGATGCAAGTCGTTTTTCAAGATCCATTTTCAGCACTGAATCCGAGAATGTCGGTGGCGCAGATTATTGGTGAAGGGTTAGAGGTTCATAGCCGTTATGATAGACAAACTGTTGAACGAATGATTTGTGATGTGATGCGAGAAGTTGAACTCGACCCAGCCACTCGCTACCGTTATCCCAATGAGTTTTCAGGTGGGCAACGACAACGTATCGCGATTGCTCGGGCATTGGTGCTTAAACCTGAGTTCATTTTACTTGATGAACCAACTTCTTCTTTAGATCGTACGATTCAAGCGCAAGTGTTGGATCTGCTTAAATCGCTGCAACAAAAATATGGATTAACGTACTTGTTCATTAGCCATGATTTACATGTGGTGAAATCATTATGCCACTACACTATGGTGATGAAACAGGGTGAAGTCGTTGAGCAAGGGGAAACGCAACAGCTGTTTCTCAATCCTCAGCACCCTTATACCCAAGAGCTTATTTCCTTTTCTTATTAAACATCACGCTATGTCATACAGTTAAATAACGTGATGTTGTCGCTAGGAAAACAGTGAGTGAATATTGAAAGTAGCGGTAAAGTTGGGGCGCTACGCGCATGTAAAGAATATCGTTATTAAATGGCCATCTTAATGGCTGGTACTATCGCTTCCGGCATGGCTAAAAAATAGCCTTGAAACATATCAATATCGAGTTTTTGCATTGCTTCGAGTTGCGCTTGGGTTTCGATGCCTTCTACAACGGTATTGGAACCATTCTGTTTCGCAAGGGTAATGCCATCCATAAGTGGGTCACAATCACCTTGCATATATTTGAGTAATAAGCTTCGATCAAATTTGATGATATCAGGCGTCACCAAATTAACCCGTTGTGGTGTTGAGGCTTGAGTACCAAAATCATCAATGGCAATTTTAAAACCATTTGCAGCCAGACTTTGCGTTGCGCATTGCAGCTTGCTTTCATTTTCTGAATCGATTTCAATCAATTCCATGACCAGTTGATTATGTTCTATATGTAGTTCTTTGAGGCGATCGCATAGCAATGCTTTGTTGATGTCGCTGATGGCAAACAATTCACCCGCGACAGGCAGTAAATTTAGAAATAATTGGCATTGACGATATTCGGAAAGGGCATAGTTTCGGATGTGGATAACTCGGCTGAGTCTTTCTACGTTAAGTTTGTCGATGGGATTAATAGTGTCGGAATGGAAAAAACAATCGGGGCGAATGGTCGTGCTGCCATTGGCGGTTATTCTCACTAGGGCTTCAACGCCCACAATACGGTTATCCCGCGAGAATATCGGCTGGAAAACGCTTCGCAACACAAGATGCTGGTAATGAGCGATAAACTGGCCATCGGAATCCAGAGACATGCATTTTGAAAACTGAGTTTTGTTAGTTAAAAGCATACAATTTTCGACATCCTAATCATTAATTTTTGCTTGAAGCATCCGAGCGCCAATATGCCATGCCATATTATTGACCCACCTTGACCTTTGTCAATTGTACCTTTGGCTAAGATGAAAATTTGTGGGTTGTCAAAACAGCGTCACAAATATTGAATTATTTAGTGAATGTGATGCGGCAGGCTCAATTGATTGAGAGTGTGCTAAATCAGAAGACAGCCCAATGAAGAGGGTAATATAAAATCTAGAATTTGGAAGAAAATGAGGGCGGTTTGTTTACATTACGCCCATTGTAATACGGCATA
>NZ_CAWNHY010000261.1:0-20516 GCF_963874335.1 Vibrio sp. V10_P2A27P122
GCATTAGATACTGCGGTGTCTCTTTTTTTATATCTCTGCTCATTTAGTTTCATTAATTGCAATTGATTTGTGGATGAGATCAAATCTCCAACAGGTTGCACAACGAAACGACTACAGTTCAAAAAATCAGGGTCGATAGAAACCTAACAGGTATCATGATTGACAGGGATGAACAACAAGCCTGAGATCACAAATAATGCCATGAGTGAGTGGATCAGCAACAATAAACACATTGGATTTGTCTCATCTTTGATATCATCTTTTTTCATACGAAGCTCAAAATAAATAGCTTTTTTAGTTTTTGAGTTTGCTTACTTACTGAAATTTCAACATATAAGACATAGTGGAGAACTGACAATGGCAACAATGGCATTTAAGCCATGGGAACGTTTGATTACCGATATTCGTCTCGTTCCTAAAATGGTTATGCTGATGGTGTTTAGTACAGTATTGATCATCGCAAAGCAGCTTTGGGATGCTCGTACTTTTTACGAATCACTGCTTGCAGCAACTCAGAATACCGAAATCGCTCAGCAACACTATGATGCTTATTTGACTCAAGTAGTATGGCAAACGGCATTCATGATCATCGTTTTTGTTGTGCTTTTACTCGCCGCAGCCAAAGTCATGCTGCGCCAAACACAATATTTAAGTGATTCAATTAAGTTGATGGCAAGTCGTGATCTTTCCACACCGATTAATATGGAATGTAAAGATGAGTACGGCGACGTTGCGCGAGAGCTTGAGAAAACCCGCCGCCAGTTGCAAGACGTCATTAAGATGCAAGTGGATGCCTCACAAGAGCTTTCGTCACTTACCGAAGTCATGACCATCAGCATGTCAGAAACCAAAGATTCGGCTCAAGAAGAGTTTAACGAAATTGACCAATTGGCCACCGCCATGAGTGAAATGACATCCACGGTGCAAACGGTCGCAGAGCATGCACAAAATGCATCAGCACTAACCGAGCAAGCGTCAGGTCAAGCAGAAACTGGTCAGCGTTTTGTCAAAGGCACCATCACTAAGATGAGTGAGCTATCGAAGGATATCGCGGCATCAGCGCAAGCCGTCAACCAAGTTGAAGAACGAGTGGTTGCGATTGGCAGTGTTGTTGGAACCATCCAAAGTATTTCCGAGCAAACCAACCTACTCGCGCTCAATGCTGCCATTGAAGCGGCTCGGGCTGGTGAAGCTGGGCGTGGTTTTGCGGTGGTGGCCGATGAAGTGCGTAACTTAGCGCAGCGCACCCAAAAAGCGACGATTGAGATCCAAGAGATGATTTCTCAATTACAAAATAGTGCCAATTCAGCTGTTGATTTAATGGAAAAAAGTGTAGTTGAAGCGGCTGAAGGAGTTGAGCTGGTTACGAATGCGGGCACTGAATTAGATGGTATTGTGAATCAAGTACAACGGATCAATGACATGAATATCCAAATCGCAACGGCCGCTGGGCAGCAAACTAGCGTGGCTCAGGAAATGGACCAAAATCTAACCAATGTGAGGGAGCTTGTTGAAGCCTCAGTAACAGTGGTTGGTGAGTTGCTTGAAACATCAGAGATCATGCAAAGCAACGCCGAAGAGTTAGATCGGAAAATCACGATGTTCAAAGTCTAACTCTGTAGAAATTCGATCCTTCAATCAACGCCCACAATTCTTGTTGTTGGGCGTTTTTTATTGATATAAGTTTGCTATAAATAGCCTTCTAGCGACTGCATTGGTCTCAATTCACAAGGATGTCTCATGTTACTGCCTTCATCACTTCACGCTTTTGCGCACACCACCTATCAACATTTGCTAGAGCAACAACCGAGCATTGCACAGTGGTCCGAGCCATTGAAAAAACAGCTGTTGTATGTGGTCGGGATGAGCCAGTTTATCAATGAAGCATTATTGCGAGATGAACGGTTGTGTATGCAATTACCGGAAATGTTGGCGGGAGAGTCAAGGCTAGAGCATTACCGAGACGATCTCGCTATACAGCTAGAAGAGTGCAAAGATGAAATGTCAGGGCATCGTATTTTGCGTCAGTTTCGTAACCGGGAAATGGTGTACATCGCTTGGCGAGATTTTACCGCCAGTTGGACGTTAGAAGAGAGCCTTGCACATCTTTCAGCACTGGCGGAAGCACTCATTTTTGAGACTTACCAGTGGCAGTACGCTGTTTGCTGCTTCGAGTGGGGAACGCCAACTAACGACCAAGGTGAAGCACAACCTATGCTGATCATCGGTATGGGCAAATTAGGTGGCGGTGAGTTGAACTTCTCGTCGGATATCGACCTCATTTTTACTTATCCTGAAAACGGTGAAACACAAGGCGCTCGCCGCAGCATCGCGAATGCGCAATTTTTTACCCGTTTAGGCCAGCGAATCATCAAAGCGTTGGATCAACATACCTTTGACGGTTTTTGCTACCGAGTTGATATGCGTTTGCGTCCTTTTGGTGAAAGTGGCCCACTGGTGATGAGCTATGCGGCGCTCGAAGATTATTACCAAGAGCAAGGGCGTGATTGGGAGCGTTATGCGATGATCAAAGCTCGAGTAATGGGGCGGGAAATGTATCCGCAGTACCAAGAGCTGCGTCAAATGCTGCGACCATTTGTGTTCCGCCGCTACATCGATTTTAGCGCCATTCAATCTCTGCGCCGTATGAAATCGATGATCAGCAGCGAAGTGAGACGTCGAGGGCTGCATAACAACATCAAATTAGGCGCAGGCGGGATCCGCGAAATTGAATTCATCGCACAAGTATTTCAGTTAATTCGTGGTGGACGAGAACCCAGTTTACGTCAGCGTGGACTATTAGAAACACTGGTTGCAATAGAAGAACTTGCCCTGCTCAAACCGCAAGAAGTGGCCGATTTACGACAAGCTTATCTGTTTTTACGTCGCCTTGAAAACCTATTGCAAGCGATGGCCGACAAGCAGACGCAAACCTTGCCAGACAATGAACTGGATCAACTTCGCTTAGCCGTTGCAATGCAATGCACTGACTGGGTAACGCTGCTTCACGAAACGCATCAACACATGACCAAAGTACATCAAGTATTTGCAACTCTGATTGGCGATGATGAAGAAGAAGATGACCAGTGCGTTGCTAAACATTTTCACGAGCTGTGGGATATGGCGCACAAGCCAGATGTGCTTGAAACGATTTTTCAACAAGAGCTTACCTGTGATGATCCTGCTGGCATGGCGCATGTATTGATCCAATTTAAAGAGGATTTGGCGAAAAAAACGCTGGGCCCACGCGGACGAGATGTATTAAACCGGTTGATGCCAAAACTGTTCCAAGCGATTTTCATTCACCCAGATGCGCAGTTTGGCTTACCTCGTGTGCTGCATTTGATGTACAAAATTGTGACTCGAACCACTTACCTTGAGCTGCTAGATGAACACCCTGCGGCATTGACGCAGCTGGTGCGTTTATGTACCGCAAGCCCGATGATTTCGGAACAGCTTAGTCGTTACCCCATTTTACTCGATGAACTTATCGACCCGCAGCATCTCTATAATCCAATGGAGTTGTCTGCTTATAAAACTGAACTGCGTGATTTTCTTGCTCGTATTCCCGAAGAGGATATGGAGCAGCAAATGGAAGGATTACGCCAATTTAAGCAGATCTGCATTTTGCGTATTGCTGCTGCTGATATTGCTGGTGCTTTGCCTGTGATGAAAGTGAGCGATCACTTAACCTACCTTGCTGAAGCCATCGTTGAAGCTGTGATCAACCAAGCTTGGCAGCAAGTCAGTGCAAAATACGGCCAACCCACTCATTTAAAAGAGAGGGATGGTAAAGGGTTTGCAGTTGTTGGTTATGGCAAAGTGGGGGGCTGGGAGTTGGGTTACAATTCCGATCTTGATATCGTGTTTCTCCATGACTGCCCAGTGGATTGTTACACTGATGGCGTAAAAGAGATTGATGGCCGTCAGTTTTATTTGCGCTTAGCCCAGCGCGTGATCCACATTTTTGCTACTCGTACCGCTTCTGGTATTTTGTATGAAGTTGATACTCGTTTGCGCCCGTCTGGAGCGTCAGGTTTGTTAGTTAGCCCCGCTGAAGCGTTTGATGAATACCAGCGCAATGAAGCGTGGACGTGGGAACACCAAGCCTTAGTTCGAGCTCGAATGATTTATGGTGATGAGCCACTGCAACAGGCTTTCCATCGCACCCGCCATGAGATTTTGTCATTGGCAAGAGATGAAACCAAGCTCAAGCGGGATGTAGTCGCGATGCGGATAAAAATGCGCGATCATTTGGGGGGAAAGAAAAGTGGCCGTTTTATGCTTAAACAAGATGCTGGTGGCATCACTGATATTGAGTTTTTAGCTCAATATCTAGTGCTGCGTTTTAGCCATGAAAAGCCAAAATTGACGTTTTGGTCAGACAACGTACGCATTTTTGAGTCACTACTGAACCAAGGTGTGATGGACAAAGAACAAGCGCAGGCTCTCACCGATGCCTATACTTCGATGCGCAATCAGATCCATCATCGAAACTTGCTTAACTTGGATGCGGATGTTGACGAAAGTAAGTTTGTTGACCTGCGAAGACGAGTCACAAACGCTTGGCAGCAGTGGCTAGGTTGAGTGTTTTAGAGACTCAATGAGCTGTGTTACACTCAGCGCAATAACAAAAATTGGAGATCCACAATGAAACCAATCCTACCTGACTACAATGATGCAGGTGTATTGATTATTGGCGATGTGATGCTTGATCGCTACTGGTATGGTCCAACCGGTCGCATCTCACCAGAAGCCCCCGTTCCTGTAGTAAAAGTAGAGAATAGCGAAGAACGTCCAGGCGGCGCGGCAAACGTTGCAATGAACATTGCTTCGCTGGGCGGTCATGCGCACATTGTTGGTTTAACTGGCGTGGATGAGCCAGCTAACGTTCTGACTGAAACGTTAACAGCGTTGAAAGTGAGTTGTGATTTTGTTGCTCTGCCAAATTATCCAACCATTACAAAATTACGCGTGCTAAGCCGAGGCCAGCAACTGATCCGTTTGGATTTCGAAGATAAGTTTGAGAACACCGATCCAGAACTGATTTTATCTCGCATGGAGCTGGCGTTACCGAAAGTAAAAGCGGTGATCTTGTCCGATTACGCCAAAGGCGCATTAGAGCATGTGCAGCAATTGATCCAAAAAGCACGTGCAGCCAACGTTCCCGTTTTTATCGATCCTAAAGGAGCCGATTTCGAACGTTATCGTGGCGCAACATTGCTCACACCTAACATGTCTGAATTTGAACAGGTCGTAGGCAAAGTAAAAACAGAGCAAGAGCTAGTAGAAAAAGGCTTTGCCTTGATTGAACAGTTTGATCTTGGCGCACTGTTGGTGACTCGCAGCGAACACGGCATGACACTGTTACAACGCAATCAGAAGCCATTCCATTTACCAACATTAGCCAAAGAAGTGTATGACGTAACGGGCGCTGGAGATACGGTGATTTCAGTGTTGGCGGCATCAGTTGCGGCAGGTAAACCACTTGATGAAGCGTGCGCATTGGCCAATGCGGCGGCGGGTGTTGTGGTTGGTAAACTGGGCACGTCAACCGTTTCAACCATTGAACTAGCGGAAGCGGTTCACGGTAGCAAAGATACTGATTATGGTGTCATCAGTGAACAAGCCTTAATTGATGCGGTAAAAGTGGCTCAAGCTCAGGGCGAAAAGGTGGTGATGACCAATGGTTGCTTTGATATTTTGCATGCAGGACATGTTTCTTATCTTAACCACGCAGCCAAATTGGGCGATCGCCTGATTGTTGCTGTTAACACGGATGAGTCGGTTAAGCGTTTGAAAGGCCCAGGTCGCCCAGTCAATACAACAGATCGCCGCATGGCGGTACTGGCTGCATTGGGCGCTGTCGATTGGGTGGTTCCTTTTTCTGAAGATACGCCACAGCGTTTGATAGCGGCTGTACTACCTAACTTACTGGTGAAAGGTGGTGACTATAAACCTGAAGATATCGCCGGTGGTGAAGAAGTGATTGCTGCGGGTGGAGAAGTCAAAGTGTTGAACTTTGAAGATGGTTGCTCAACCACAGAAATTATTGAAGCGATTAAAGGCGGTAGAGGCTAACATCGCGCCGTATCCTTTGGCATTTTGTATAAAATGAGCCAATCACGACAAAAAAGCCGCTGAATTGTCAGCGGCTTTTACTTTTTTAGCTGTCTGCTTTTAAGCCAGCGTTGATATCTAAAATATCTTGCTCGCTCAAGGTGCCTACTGCTTGACGCAATTGCAGGACGCTCAGTACATAGTCATAACGTGCGTTAGAGAGATTTTTATTCGCATCGTAGAGACGGCGCGTTGAATCAAGCACATCAACAATAGTCCGTGTACCGACATCAAACCCTGCTTCGGTCGCTTCCAGTGCTGATTTCGCTGAAATAACTGACTGTTCATAAGCACGTAAAGCGCCAATAGAGGCATTGATGTTGTTGTTAAATGCACGTACATCTTTCACAACACTGCGATACGTCTGTTCTAAATCTTGGCTTGCAGCAACGTACGCAAATTCAGCTTGTTTGGTTTTCGACGTGGTTTTTCCACCGGTGTACAGCGGCACATTAAGGTTGATCCCAACATTGAAATCGTTGTAATCCCCTTGAGAGTTGCTGTTATCGTTGCTTTCATCACCGTACTTGTAGCCGCCATCAAGAGTCAATGAGGGTAAGTGCCCTGAACTTGCTAATGAAATATTATCTTTCGCGACATCTTGAGCAATACGAGCGGTCAGCAAAGAGAGATTTTTCTGTTGGGCTTCTTCAAGCAGAGCATCAATCGGCTGCGTTGTTTTGCTGGCTGAAAAACGATTAGTATCCAACACACTTAAATCAGAATGTTCTTGCCCGGTAATTTCACGCAAGGTTTCATAACTATTGGTGAGGCTATTTTTTGCCAAAACTTCATCAGCAAGCACGCCATCGTATTGCGCTTGTGCGTCATGCACGTCAGTAATCGCAGAAAGACCGACTTCAAAACGTTGTTTCGTTTGCTCTAATTGACGAGCCACTGCCGCTTTTTCTGCACGGACAAATGCCAAGTTATCTTTGGCGCGAAGCACTTCAAAATAGGCTTGTGCAACGCGTAAAATTAGACCTTGCTGGGTGGCCGCATAGGCAGAATCCGCTTTGCGTGCATTCTTTTCTGCCGTGTCTAAAGAAACCCAACTTGAACGTTGATAAAGCTGCTGAGAGAAACTGATGCCTGCTGTGAGCTTATCGCTTTCACGTGAATCAGTATCACTGCGGTTGATATTGTAACCAGCGGTCAGGTTGATTTGTGGTAACAGATCGCCACGGCTAGATGTGACCGCTTCAAATGCAGCATCACGTTGAGCTGCAGAGCTCAGTAACTGAGGATCATTTTCTTTGGCTTGATTATAGATTTCAGTAAGAGTATCCGCCCATACTGAAGAACTCAGGCTGCCTAATGCTGCGCTGATGAATAGTGGAAGCAGTTTTTTCATTGGTCCTATTCCCTGCCTTAATATGTAAGAAGGTTACTTTTAAGGAGTTTAACTTAAATTGGTGGTAATTCACTCGAAACTTTGCACTTTTTTACACATAACTGTCCATCTGTGCAATAAAATTCGATGCTCGTTTAAAAATAAATATAAAATTTATATAAAAAGTTGAGCAATATCCTTGGTGATGGATGAATTCCATGATTAAACTATGAGATTCACTGAGCGAGGTTTCAAATGCAGCAGTCTGACAAACAGTACAACATTTTTACGCCCCAAGATGTGGACGTCATTTCAAAAGAAACACTGTTCCAAGGTTTTTTCCGCATGGTGAAATACCGCTTTAAACACAAGTTGTTTGAAGGTGGATGGAGTGAGGTGATTGAAAGAGAAATGTTTGAAAGAGGTCATGCTGCGGCTATGCTTCCTTATGATCCTGTGCGTGATGAAGTCGTGATTATAGAGCAAATTCGAGTTGGAGCCCTAGAGCACGCCCATCCTTGGCAACTGGAGATTATTGCTGGAGTCATCGACCCTAATGAAACGTCCGAGCAGGTTATTCGTCGAGAGGCGATGGAAGAGGCGGGAATTGAAGTGAACCGAATCGAAAAAATTAGCTCTTATTATCCATCATCTGGCGGATGCTCTGAATTACTCGACGTCTTTGTTGGTGAAATCGATGCAACGCAAGCTAAAGGCGTACATGGGCTTGACTATGAAGGTGAAGACATCAAAGTTCATGTCATGAGCCGTGAAGAGGCTTACCGCTTAGTGAAAAATGGCCAAATTGAGAATGGTGCCTCAATTGTCGCTTTACAATGGTTAGAGCTAAACTATCAACAGTTACAATTGCAATGGCAGAATTAGCATTGAAAAAACCGTATCACGTTGATTTATCGGAATTAATGCGTGTGTACGAAACTAACTACGCGAAATTGAACGCTTTGTTACCAAGTCAGCCGAGCGTGGGTGACTTACGCTGTTATCAGGCAGCTCAAATGACCTATCAATTACAAGTGCTAGAGGTCACAAAGTACACAACTTTAGTGGAGATTTGTCAGAGTGATGACGTTTCAGTATTTCCATTACCGTCGATGTCTGTCAGGCTTTACCACGATGCACGTGTTTCCGAAGTGTGTGCAAGTGCGCGGATAAATCAGATCAAAGCTCGCTATGATTACCCGAATGAACAAATGATGCAAAAAGATGAGAAAGCGCAAATCAATCGCTTTTTAGGCGATTGGCTTACTTTCTGTTTAAAGCACGGGATTAGCCGAGCTCCAATTTAGTCTTCGTCATAGATGAAAATTAGTCATTCAATTTGGATTAATAAATTTTGAACGTGTCGCCAACTCTAGACAATTCAGACAGCATCAAGCTGCTACAAATTACCGATACGCATCTGTTTGCGCCGGATGATGGCAGCCTGTTGAGTGTTAATACGGTAGATAGCTTTCATGCTGTTGTGGCAGAGATCTGCGCGCAACGTGTTGAATTTGATGCAATTCTAGCTACGGGCGACATCTCGCAAGATCATAGTGCTGAGTCTTATCTTCGTTTCTCTCGTGGTATTTCTTCATTAGAAAAAACTTGTTTTTGGCTTCCCGGTAATCACGACTTTAAACCCAATATGGGCGCCGTATTCCCGTCAGAGCAGATTCAACAGTCGGAGCATGTATTACTCGGTGAACACTGGCAGATGGTGATGCTCGATTCTCAAGTGGTGGGCGTACCGCATGGACGGCTGAGCGATCAACAATTGGCTTTACTTGACGAAAAATTATCGACGCACCATCAGCGACACACCTTGATTGTGCTGCATCATCATCCTCTATTGGTGGGGAGCGCCTGGCTCGATCAACATAGCCTTAAAGACAGCGATGCTTTTTGGAATATCGTCACGCAACATCGCAATGTGAAAGCCGTCCTGTGTGGTCATGTTCATCAAAATATGGATAAACTCCACCACGGTGTCCGAGTGATGGCCACTCCCTCGACCTGTGTACAATTTAAGCCCAATTCAGATGATTTTGCTTTGGATCGCACTTCCCCAGGATGGCGTGAATTGACGCTATCTGCTGATGGTCAAATAGAAACTCAAGTCAAACGTTTAGCTAACGGCGCATTCCAACCGGATTTTAACGCTAATGGATACTGAGATGCCTACTCGTCAACCTATGCTGCTTTATATTCACGGCTTTAATAGCTCGCCGCTGTCGCACAAAGCACAAGTGATGGTGAAGTATTGCCAAATGCAGCGTCCTGATATCAAAGTGATGGTGCCTAAGTTACCCAGTTTTCCCGCGCAAGCTGCGGAATATCTACTTGATCTTATTCATCAACATCAAGATCAATATCGTATTGCGCTGGTGGGGAGTTCATTAGGCGGGTATTTGTCTATTTGGTTAAACCATTTGTTTGGTTTTCGTGCCGTGGTGATAAACCCAGCAATCAAACCGTATGAATTATTGGTCAATTTTTTAGGCGAACAAGTCAATCCCTACACGCAAGAGCACTATCGGCTAGAGGCGAAACATATTGAAGAGCTCAAAGCATTAGAGGTTAAAATTAATGACGTCACGTCATTTTGGTTGTTGCAACAAATGGGCGATGAAGTCTTAGATTACCGTCAAGCCGTCGCTAAATTGACGGGAGCAAAACAGACGGTTGAATTTGGCGGCGATCATAGTTTTGTTAACTTTGAGCGATATCCGCGACAAATCATCGAATTCCTAGATCTCTGACCAATTCATTGAGGGGGGAGTCATAATTTTACCTGTAACTTACTTATCTCGCTTGACATAAGCAAGGCTCTTCCAGACTATGTCCTATCTATACTTTTGCAGTTTGTAATGCTGAAAAAATCAGCGTTGTTGTCGTTAATTAATCACAAGCACATCATTGATAAACTGCCGAAAAAGTAACGAATCATTTATCTATAAAAGCATTCCGTATTATGACTGAACAATATAATGCTGGGGCCATTGAAGTTCTTAATGGTTTAGAGCCAGTACGTCGCCGACCTGGGATGTATACGGACACCGCGCGACCTAACCATTTAGGCCAAGAAGTTATCGATAACAGTGTCGATGAAGCGCTAGCCGGATATGCCTCCAAGGTACAAGTTATTCTCCACGCAGATCAATCACTTGAAGTGATCGATGATGGGCGTGGTATGCCTGTTGATATTCACCCTGAAGAGAAAATATCAGGCGTTGAGCTTATCTTCTGTAAATTGCATGCGGGTGGTAAGTTTTCAAACAAAAGCTACCAGTTCTCCGGTGGTTTACATGGGGTAGGTATTTCCGTAGTGAATGCCCTATCCAAGCGTGTGGAAGTGACCGTTCGCCGTGATGGGCAAATCTATGAAATGGCGTTTGAGCACGGTAATAAAGTCGAGGAATTGACAGTAACTGGCACCTGTGGTCGTCGCAATAAAGGGACAAGTGTCCACTTTTGGCCCGATACCAGCTACTTTGATTCGCCTAACTTTTCAGTGACTCGCCTAATCAATAATTTGCGCGCTAAAGCGGTACTTTGCCCGGGGCTCGAGATCACCTTTAGTGATAAGGTTAACAATCTTGAGCACCGTTGGTACTACGAAGACGGCCTAAAAGATTATCTCGCAGAAGGCGTAAAGGGTTACACCTTATTGCCCGAAGAGCCATTTACGGGTGAGTTTGTCGCTGAAACTGAAGCGGCCAACTGGGCAGTGATTTGGCTACCTGAAGGTGGTGAGATGATCACTGAAAGCTATGTTAACTTAATCCCGACCGCACAAGGTGGTACGCACGTTAACGGCTTACGCCAAGGGTTGCTCGATGCGATGCGTGAATTCTGTGAATTCCGCAACCTGTTGCCGCGTGGCGTTAAGTTAACTGGTGAAGATGTCTTTGACCGCTGTTCTTATGTGTTGTCGGTTAAGATGCAAGACCCACAGTTTGCAGGGCAAACTAAAGAGCGCCTTTCTTCACGTCAAACCGCGGCTTTTGTTTCAGGTGTGATAAAAGACTCCTTCAGTTTATGGCTGAATGAAAAACCACAACTCGCTGAATTACTTGCCGAAGTGTGCATAGCCAATGCGCATCGCCGCATGCGAGCCAGCAAAAAAGTGGTACGGAAAAAAATCGCATCAGGCCCCGCGCTCCCCGGTAAATTGACCGATTGTTCAGTGCAAGACCTGAGCCGCACGGAAATCTTCTTTGTCGAAGGGGATTCAGCAGGCGGCAGTGCTAAGCAAGCGCGCGATCGTGAATTTCAAGCGGTTATGCCACTGCGTGGGAAAATTTTAAATACGTGGGAAGTGTCGGCAGACCAAGTGCTGGCTTCACAAGAAGTGCATGATATCTCTGTTGCGCTTGGGATTGATCCTGATAACGACGATCTCGATGGATTGCGTTACGGTAAAATCTGTATTCTCGCGGATGCGGACTCTGATGGTTTACATATTGCCACCTTGCTCTGCGCCTTATTTACCAAACATTTCCGAGCACTAGTCAAAGCGGGCCACATTTTTGTTGCGATGCCTCCTTTGTATCGGATCGACTGCGGCAAAGAGGTCTTTTATGCACTCGATGATGCTGAAAAAGAGGGCATTTTAGAGCGACTTAGCCAGAAAAAAGCCAAAATCAACGTCCAGCGATTTAAAGGTTTGGGTGAAATGAATCCGCTTCAATTGCGTGAAACAACGATGGATCCAAACACGCGCCGCTTGGTGCAACTGACCATTGATGATGCTGAAGCAACGGATGAGATGATGGACATGTTGCTAGGTAAAAAGCGTGCAGATGACCGCCGCGCATGGTTGCAACGTTATGGCGATATGGCAGAGGTGCAATAAATGTCAACTGAAATAACCTTTGATGGTGTTGAGAAACTGCCGCTGCGTAAGTTCACTGAAGACGCCTATCTCAATTATTCGATGTACGTCATCATGGACCGCGCACTGCCTTATATTGGCGATGGTTTAAAACCGGTACAGCGACGTATTATTTATGCGATGTCGGAGCTTGGACTCTCGGCGTCAGCCAAGTACAAAAAATCAGCGCGTACCGTTGGTGACGTGCTCGGTAAATACCACCCGCACGGTGATTCGGCCTGTTACGAAGCGATGGTATTAATGGCACAACCCTTTTCTTACCGCTATCCACTGGTGGATGGTCAAGGTAACTGGGGTGCTCCGGACGATCCAAAATCCTTCGCGGCGATGCGTTATACCGAAGCGAAACTGTCTAAATTCGCTGAAGTTTTACTGGGTGAGCTTGGACAAGGCAACGTTGATTGGCAGCCTAACTTTGATGGGACAATGCAAGAACCACAAATGCTGCCGGCGCGTTTACCTCATATTTTGCTCAATGGCGTCACGGGAATTGCGGTGGGTATGGCGACCGATATCCCGCCACACAATGTGCGTGAAATTGCCGATGCGACGATTCACCTGATCGATAACCCGGAAGCGCAACTGCATGATGTGATGCAGTACGTGCAAGGGCCAGATTATCCGACCGAAGCGGAAATTATTTCACCCAGAATTGAAATTGAGAAAATATATCGCTCAGGTCGCGGCAGTATCAAAATGCGCGCGGTTTGGCATAAAGAGGGGAGTGATGTTGTGATCACAGCATTACCTCATCAAGTCTCAGGCGCTAAATTGCTCGAACAAATCGCTAACCAAATGCGCGCGAAGAAATTGCCAATGGTTGAAGATTTACGCGATGAATCGGATCACGAGAACCCTACGCGTATTGTTATTGTGCCGCGTTCTAACCGCGTAGATTGTGACTTGTTGATGAGCCACTTGTTCGCATCAACCGATCTAGAGAAAAGCTTCCGTGTTAACTTGAACATGATTGGCTTAAACAATCGTCCTGAAGTGAAAGGTTTAGTGACCATTCTTTCTGAGTGGATTGAGTTTCGTCGCACCACGGTTCGCCGCCGCTTACAGTACCGTCTTGATAAAGTCATGGCGCGTTTGCACATCTTGGAAGGTTTGCTCATTGCTTATCTGAATATTGATGAAGTGATTGAAATCATTCGTACTGAAGATGAACCTAAAGCGGTACTGATGGCCCGTTTTGGTATTAGTGCTATTCAAGCCGATGCGATTTTAGATACCAAACTTCGCCACTTAGCCAAACTTGAAGAGATGAAGATTCGTGGTGAGCAAGATGAGCTTGCCAAAGAGCGCGAAAAATTAGAGCAGTTGCTTGGTTCTGAGCGTCGCTTGAACACATTGTTGAAGAAAGAGATCAAAGCGGATGCTGAGAAGTACGGTGATGATCGCCGTTCACCACTGATTGAGCGTGCTGAATCTAAAGCGTTGACTGAGCGTGACCTTGTGCCAAGTGAAGCGATCACCGTTGTGCTTTCGGAAAAAGGCTGGGTACGTCATGCCAAAGGGCATGACGTGGATTGCCAAAGTTTGAGCTATAAATCCGGCGATCAGTATTTGGCTCATGCTTGTGGTAAGAGCAATCAACAGGTCGTATTCTTGGGTAGCGATGGTCGAAGTTATTCGCTTGAAGCTCACTCGCTACCTTCGGCGCGCAGTCAAGGTGAGCCGATTACGGGTCGTCTCAACATCACAGAGGGCTCGTCTATTCGCCAAGTAGTTATGGGGGAAGAGGATCAACTCTGGTTAGTGGGCTCGGATGCCGGTTATGGTTTTGTGTGTAAAGGTGGTGAACTGCTGTCGAAAAACCGTAGTGGTAAAGCCTTAGTTAATTTGCCTGAGAACTCAGAGGTAATGACGCCGCAGGCCATCGGTAATTTGGAGTCTGATGACATTTTAGCGATCACGAATCAGGGCCGAATGTTGCTATTCCCAATCAAAGATTTACCACAGCTAACCAAAGGCAAAGGCAACAAAATAATCAATATTCCTGCGGCTAAGTCCAAAGAGCGTGAAGAGTTTGTGTCACACTTAATCTCCTTGCCTCAAGGATCGGCTATTACGCTCTATGCCGGCAAACGCAAACTTGGTTTAAAAGCCAGCGATCTAGAGAACTTCCGTGGTGAGCGTGGACGTCGAGGTAGCTTACTGCCGAGAGGGCTACAACGTGTTACTGCAATTGAGATTGAATCAGAACTTAGTGGTTCAGATCTTGAGCAAGAGTAAAAGTCTATAAATAAAAGCCCCCTTCGTGAGTTGGGGGCTTTTTTATGTCTCTTTGTTTTTGGTGCTTAGTTTTATTCGCGTAGGTCTTCAACAATTGTCACGGGAAGTGTCATCTCTTCACCTTTACGTAAGATGAGCACATCGACAACGGTACCTGGGCGCAAGTCAGTGACAATTTCCATCACACTCTTGCGACCATTAATTTTTTTACCGCCAATTTTTAGAATAATGTCCCGCTCTTTAAAACCAGCCGTTTCCGCAGGGCCATTGGGGTCAATGCCCAACACAACTATGCCGCCAATATGTTCACTGCCAAGTAGGCGAGATGTTACTGGAGTAATATCTTGCCCATCAATACCGATATAGCCGCGAATCACGCGTCCATCAGCAATGATTTTTTCCATAATGGTATTGGCTAATTTGTAAGGAATCGCGAATGATATACCATCGGTTTTCATTTCAGTTGCTTGTTGAAACGAAGCCGTGTTAATACCGACGAGCTCTCCTTGAGTGTTGACCAAAGCTCCACCTGAATTGCCTTCATTAATGGCCGCATCAGTTTGGATGAAAGCTTGACGTCCATCGGTACTGACTGATGAACGTTCAGTGGCAGAAATGATACCAAAAGTAGTGGTTTGTCCAAGGTTGTATGGATTGCCAATGGCCAGTACCACATCGCCAACTTTCACCGAGTAATTGGGATTTTGTGGAATAACGGGAAGGTTCGTTCCTTCGATTCGCAAAATTGCGATATCCGTGCGTCGATCTTTGCCTACTAATTGCGCTGCTGCGAGACGGCCATCTTGTAAGGCCGCTACGATTTGGTCTGCTTGGGCTACTACGTGATAGTTAGTAATGATGTACCCTTTCTCGCTCACAATCACACCAGAACCTAACCCTTGAATCGACAGTTTACTGCGATCGCTTTCGGTGTATTTTTGGTTGTAAATATTGACTACAGCAGGTGCGGCGCGGCGAACGGCTTGGTTAAACGAAATTTGCAAAGAGAGCGCATTGGGAGACTCTTCGGCCGCGATTTGCGGGAGAACATTTGAACGTAGCGAGGGAACCGCTAGTAAAATAACAATAGCAGCGAGAAGCCCAAGCCCCACTGAACGAAGTAAAAAGTTAAGCATATCTTCCCCAAACAAAACCCGCTATATACTCAGCTTATTTTACACCTGAGCTTGAGAGAGGAAGAATAGCACTACATGATTGAATAAGAAAAGGGCAGCATTTAAATGCTGCCCTGATCACTCGACAAGAGATTCTCACTAATTAGCGAATAACCAAGTAAATAGTTCTATCACCTCGTTGGATATTCAGCGCAAGTATGCTCGGCTTTTTCTCCAAAATTTCGCGTAATTGTGCGAGGTTTTTCACTCGTTGGCGGTTAACACCAATGATGATGTCCTCTTTTTGTAGTTGATACGCTTCTGCCGCTGACCCTTTCTCTATAGCAGTCACTTTAACGCCAGCGATTGGGTCTTGATCCGTCGTATTGGTCAGTGCCGCACCAGTCAACCCCGAGTGCAGTTGCTCTGCTTTAGTTGTGGTGTTGTTTTCACTCAAGGTTACGTCGAAGGTTTTGCTTTTACCATCGCGGATAACATCGATTGTGATTTTTTTACCTGCACCTAATGTTGCCACTTTGGCTCTTAATTCATTGAAGGTAGAAACGTTTTTTCCATTAATAGCTGTGATGACATCACCCGCTTTGATCCCTGCTTTATCGGCGGCGCTATCTTTAATAACTTGGCTAACAAACGCCCCTTTACTTGACTCATAGCCTAGCGCTTCAGCCAGTTCAGAGGTTATTTCACCCCCTTGAACACCGAGCACGCCACGTTTTACCTCACCAAATTCTAAGATCTGTTCGGTCAAGTTTTTCATCATATTTGATGGTATTGCAAAACCTATCCCAACGTTGCCACCATTCGGCCCAAGAATCGCGGTATTAATCCCAATCAATTCACCATTGAGATTGACTAAGGCACCACCAGAGTTGCCACTGTTAATCGCGGCATCGGTCTGAATAAAGTTCTCAAAGTTTTCAAGATTAAGTCCACTTCGTCCTAGCGCAGAAACAATGCCGGAAGTCACCGTTTGACCAAGACCAAACGGGTTCCCGATCGCGACAGTGAAATCACCTACACGCAGTTTGTCTGAATCCGCGATACGAATTTGGGTTAAATTTTTTGCTTTTTTTAATTTGATCAGCGCGACATCGGACATTTTATCGCCACCGACGAGCTCCGCATCGTATTCTCGGCCGTCGTATAATTTGACGCGAATCTTATCAGCGCCATCGATGACGTGATAATTAGTCACAACATAACCTTTGTCTGCGTCAGTAATGACACCAGAGCCTAATGCTCTAAATGGCCGCTCTTGCGATTGGTCGATTGGGAAGTCAGGACCAAAGAAAAATCGAAACTGCTCGGGTAAACGTTGATGGGAGACTTGAGTTCCCTCAACTGAGATACTCACAACCGCCGGTGTCACTTGCTCTAGCATCGGTGCTAAGCTCGGCAATGGCTCACCACTGACAGAAAAGGGTAGCGCTGCCATTGCGGGTAGTGGGGTGATGATTGAACTTAAACTTAACGATAGAGCGGTTAAAAGAAGTAAAGGTTTTTTCATCATAAGCTCCTTTGGAATAACTGTGTTCGAAGTTTAATATTTGTACGAAAGACAAAACTTCAACACTCTCGTGAGGTTTATGACTCAAAAACCTTTATAAAGTTCATGAATTCAGATTAAACGGCTTTCACCTTAACCACGTCTGCAGAATGAATGATCTCTTTTTTGGGGGTATTAAAAAGCCCTGTTGCGCCATTGGCATAATCTTTCGGTGGCTGTTCCAAAATGTCATCGTTGCTTTTATCTGTATCATTATGCAGAGCGATTTTTTTGATAAATGGGTTATCTTGCTCTGGCATATTCGGCAGAATTTCGGACGATGTTTTGGCCATGTGTTGATACAGTTTTGTATAATCTTTACCTAGGGTATCGAGTATTTCTGCCGCTTGAGCAAAGTGATCCGACAATTCTTGGCGTTGTTGTTCCAAACTAAATTTCGCGTTATCTAATTCTTTTTGTAGAGACTTTTGGTTTTTATATTGAGGCGTAGTCAATCGTGAAATGACCATTCCCAACACGGCCCCTACTAGCAAGCCTACAATGGCATATATCCAAGGCATAACAGCTCCTTATTGTTGTTATTTAACATGTTTTTTACCTGTTGGTTACACACGTCGCTTGGACATGTTACTATGACTGCTCTAGCCAATAAAGCGAAATACACGAAATAGCAGTTTCCATTTTCTTTAGTGCAGTAGGCGGTCATGACACCAAAACAGCGATATGAACACGATGTAAAAAAACTCGGTTTTCAACGAGACTCTGCTCAAGAAAGCGCCGTCGATGCGCTGGATTTACTCTACCATCAGTTTCAGGATTATCTTAACCAACCAGTTAAGCCCTCCGCGGTTTGGACCAAATGGCTTGGTCGTCAACCTGAACAGCCTAACTTACCTAAAGGGCTCTATTTTTGGGGCGGTGTCGGGCGAGGAAAAACCTATCTAATGGATACGTTTTTTGAAGCTCTGCCAACCACTCGCAAAATGCGAGTGCATTTCCACCGTTTTATGTACCGAGTTCATGATGAGTTGAAGGCACTGGCTGGAGTTGAAGAGCCCTTAGAAAAGGTTGCCGATATTTTAAAGTCTGAAACGGAAATTATCTGTTTTGATGAATTTTTTGTATCAGATATTACCGATGCGATGATTTTGGGTACCTTGTTTCAAGCACTGTTTAAGCGCGGCATTATCTTAGTGGCGACATCGAACATTCCACCGCACGACTTATACCGCAACGGCTTGCAGCGAGCACGCTTTCTCCCTGCAATTGCTTTGATTGAATCACACTGTCATGTGTTGAACGTCGATAGTGGCATTGATTATCGCTTAAGAACATTAGAGCAAGCGGAAATTTACCACTATCCATTGGATGAAGCAGCAAGCCACAATTTACAACATTACTATCGGCAATTGGTTGGTGACGAGAAAAAAGAAGCACGCAGTGAGATTGAAATCAATCATCGCACCCTCGCTGTTGTAAAGGCTAGTGATGGTATTTTACATGCGACATTTGAACAGTTATGCCAAACGGCGAGAAGCCAAAACGATTACATTGAGTTGTCCAAAATTTACCACACAGTACTGCTGGCCGATGTGAAGCAAATGGATCGCGCCATCGATGATGCAGCGCGGCGTTTTATTGCGTTGATTGATGAATTTTACGAACGACATGTAAAAGTAATTATCTCCGCTGAAGTGGCGCTGGACGATCTGTATCTGCATGGGCAACTGGAGTTTGAATTCAAACGTTGTCAGTCGCGGTTAATTGAAATGCAAAGTCATGAGTATTTATCAAGGGAACATCTGGCCTAGCTCAATCCGAACACTTTTAAAGCAAAATAAAAAATTCGTGATTTTGTTCAAAAAGAGGTGATTTTTTCTACTGACTTCCCTATAATCCTGCGACCCACCGTTACTGCAGGCCTGTTTCTGTGAAACGAGAGGCCGAGAGAAACCAAACGCTCGAAGGGGCAACTTTGGACTCTTAGACAGTGGGGGCATTTTAATGCTCCTTTTAGTGTAAATTTTATTTAACGGGTTATTATTAGCATGAAAACTTTCGTTGCTAAACCAGAAACTGTAAAACGCGACTGGTATATCGTAGACGCTGAGGGTAAAACTCTAGGTCGTCTAGCAAGTGAAATTGCATCTCGCCTACGTGGCAAACATAAAGCTGAATACACTCCTCACGTAGACACTGGTGATTACATCATCGTTGTAAACGCTGAGAAAGTTACTGTAACTGGTAACAAAGCAGCAGCTAAAACTTACTACCGTCACACTGAATTTCCAGGCGGCTTAAAATCAATCACTTTCGACAAGCTGATTATTCGTAAGCCAGAGATGGTTATTGAGCTAGCGGTTAAAGGTATGCTACCACGTGGTCCTCTAGGCCGTGCTATGTACCGTAAGCTGAAAGTTTACGCTGGCGCTGAGCACAACCATGCTGCTCAACAACCAAAAGTACTAGACATCTAATTGGGGATTTCGAAAATGGCAGAGAATCAATACTACGGCACTGGCCGTCGCAAAAGCTCAGCTGCACGCGTTTTTATTAAACCAGGCAGCGGCAACATTGTAATCAACAAGCGTAGCCTTGATGTTTACTTTGGTCGTCCAACTTCTCGCATGGTTGTTAAACAACCTCTTGAGCTAGTTGAACTAACTGAGAAACTAGATCTATACATCACTGTTAAAGGTGGTGGTATTTCTGGTCAAGCTGGTGCTATCCGTCACGGTATCACTCGCGCTCTAATGGAATACGACGAATCACTACGTCCTGTTCTACGTGCAGCTGGCTACGTTACTCGCGACGCTCGTTGCGTTGAACGTAAGAAAGTTGGTCTGCGTAAAGCACGTCGTAAACCACAATTCTCTAAGCGTTAATCTTTTTTCAAAAGATTCGCTTCCAGTGTTACTGGATTGTGGTTCAAAAGCCCGGTATTTATACCGGGCTTTTTGTTTTTTGGTGTTAGCAAACACTCATTTTTTTAATCACATCATTTGGTTGTTGCTCTTTAATCTTCCTTTTGTGACCTCACGTGCGATTTACTTCACGAATGTTACGAAAAGGTAGCTTTATCTTGTCAAAAAGTAGGGTTTTATTTATGATTTGCCATCAAATAAATACAACTAGATTCGTATTTTGTTAGCCATGCTCTTGATAAGCGGAATAATAATAATCCACAGGGAGCAAATGGGAGAATGTTTGGATGAGCAATGCGCCTTTAAATAACGGTCGCAGACGTTTCTTAACCGCGACAACAGCCGTTGTCGGAGGGTTAGG
>NZ_CAWNHY010000262.1:0-20479 GCF_963874335.1 Vibrio sp. V10_P2A27P122
GAACCGGATAAGGAATTCCCATACATAAGAAAAGGCAGTGGATTAATTATGAAAAAGACTCTATTAGCACTATTGGTTGCTGGTGTTGCTACATCTGCACAAGCGAAGGTTGAATTATTCAAAGATGACGCTTCTTCTGTATCTGTGAAGGGTGAAATTGCGACCTTTCTTTATACCAGTGATTATGACCACAAAACTGATAACACTAAAGACGTAAAAACTGACTTAGACGTTAACGCATGGGCTAAAGTTCAATTCGACTTTTCTCACAAAGTGACTGACACGTTGACCGCTGGCGGTACTTTTGAAATTCAAAGTGGTACTGGGTTTAAAAAGAGTGATAATAACGCAGAATTTGATGATGTTGCTGCATATTTGAAAGGGGATTTCGGCCTAGTTGGTATTGGTGAAATCGGTGATGTTTCTGACTCTAATGATGCCGTATCAAAAACTGATATCTTAAATGAGCTAGATAACAATTACTTACCAGCTTCAGCTTCGGATAGTAAAGGCCATGGTATTTCTTATACTAAAGGTTTTGGTGGTTTAACATTAGTTGTTGATGCATATACTGAAGCTGCTGAAAATACAGACAGCATCTTTGGTTTGAGTGCAAACTATGCAGCAGAGATTTTCTCTGTTGGTGCGATGTATCAAAACCATGGCGATTCACCAGCAGTCGGCGATGCAGCGGCTTACAAAGATAAGTCAACTTGGGCAGTAGCTGCTGACGTTAATCTAGGCAAAGTAACTCTGGCAGGTTCTTACAACGTGGTGTCTGCAGATACTGTAAAAGATGTTAAAAATGCAACTCTAGCGGCAACATTTGCAGCAACTGATGCGTTCTCTGTATACGGTGTTGCGGGTATGCAAGATGACGGTAGCAAAGATGATGGTCAAGAATTTATCCTAGGTGCGTCTTATGCTGCATCTAGCCTGTTGACTGTATTTACTGAAATTTCAACTCGTGATGATCATGGTAAAGCAGACACGACTGAAATTCTAGTTGGTGGTTACTTCGATTTCTAATTTTTGAAATTGATTACTATAAAAAAGCCAGTACATAGTACTGGCTTTTCCATTTCTGGAGTGCGTCTATGTTTATTTATCGACTTCTTAGCTTTCTTTGTATAGCCCTAATTACTGCCCCAACGTTATCTGCAACATTGTCTACAGATTCAAGCATTACGTTGTTAGTCGTGAATCTTGAAAAGGTTACCGAGTCACCACAGGCACTGCCTGATGGTTTAAATCAATTAGTTGTCCAATATAAAGGGCGAATTCGTGATGGAGCTAAGCGAGAGGCGATTTCATCTATCCCTTACGTTATCACTTTGATGACTAAACCTGATGATCATTTACACATCAAATTTGTTGCTAAAGATTTAAGTGACTATCAGCAGCGTTTGCAACATGGTGATGATCTGTTTGAGTTAACCGTGAATGATTTACCTTCAGTAGCTATTATTGATATTTTGCCTGGTAAGAAGGGCTTTCTCCCATACGGTGATCCTGTATCTTTATTGCATGATTACAATCAGCAGAATGGCGTAATGGTAGATTCGGGAAAAGTACGAGCATTAAAACAAGAATTGGCTGAAGTTGAAGAACAAGCTGACCCTATCCAAGGCTCGGAAAGCGAAGCTATTTTACAGCTAAAACTTTGGTATGGTCGTGCAACAGAGCAAGATAGAAAAATATTCCAACAGTGGCTAGGACAAAAGTAAGGTTGCTCATTTAGAATCAATAGCTAAATATAAGAAATGGATTGTAGTCAGGATAGAAAACTAATCATATTGTAAACCCTTTTCTGCATAGAAAAGGGTTTTACTTTGAGTACCCTACCCACAACACTTCTTAAATTTCTTGCCGCTACCGCAATGACATGGGTCATTTCGTCCTAGCTTCGTTGGTGTGTTCTCCTGTGGAAATTCACCGTCAACGTAGAGCCAGATACCATTTTCTCGTATAAATCGTGAACGTTCTTGTAGACAAAATTGCTGTTGATTCTGTGTGTAATAGGCTTTGAAATGAACGAAGCCTTCATTTTCGTTGTTGCGGATACTTGCGGAGATGACGTCTAGCCCACACCATTGACTGTTGATTGATTCTTCAATCGCGTCGCGTTGCTGTGGTGCATTGCAACTCGGATGATAGGTATTGATGACAAAATCAACCAAGCCTAGAACATGGGCACTATAGCGGGCTCTCATCAGTTGTTCTGGATAGATGGCTAAAGCTGAATCACTGTGGATTGGTTCACAACAGTGTTGGTAATCTAAATGGCTACCACAATAGCATTGGTTCATAAATCCTCTCAAATTGCCCATGCAGATAAGACGGGGAAGTTTAAGGAGATCTAAACTCGATGTCTACTCAGGAGTGGACACCCAGTAAATCGGCTGTCCATTTCACAGCTTCGTTGTAACACTCTTTCACCACGGGCTCTTCGATACTTAATGCATGAGCAATTTTCTCAACCTTTTGCCAGTCAGCCTGTTCATAAGCTCGAGTCAATTCAAGTACCAGACCTAACTCTCCTTTCCCTTCTATTAGGGCAAGTTTAACGTATTCGTCGATAGGCATCTCTTCCATGATACTTTCTAAAGGTTGATCAAGTAGGCTATCGAGTAGCGAAAACATTCCTGTCAGGAAGGCCGAACCGGGTTCGACGTTCATTTTTGCTTTCACACCGATCAGCTCGCAATATCTTGCCCTTTGAATGGATAAACCATACAAATAATCCGGTTTAGATTCTTGCGTCGAAGCAATCGCAACCAAGGAGATAAACTTTCTCAATCGTTGTTCACCGAGATAGATCAGCGCTTGTTTAAATGAATGGATCTTTGAACTGACTGTCGCGGATGAGTTAACAAAGGTTAACAGTTTATAAGACAGGGTCAGGTCGGTGGCGACAAGCTCCTCAATGGCTTTGTAATCGAGGTTAGATTTGGCTATTTCTTTGAACAGTTGCACCACAGTAAGAAATGCAGGCTCTAACGCTTTGCGCTGTAACATCTCTGGTTTGCTAAAAAAGTAGCCTTGAAAATAGGTAAAGCCCGCCTTTTTAGCTTGCTTAAACTCTTCATAGGTTTCTACTTTCTCAGCAAGGAACTCAATTTTCGTCGCACCAAGTTTTTGAATAAAGCGAGCGGCTTTTTCAAGGGGAACGATACGGATGTCAAATTTGATAATTGACACATAGGGGAAGAAGACGAGCCAGCCTGAACTGGGTACAAAGTCATCAAGCGCAATTCGGTAACCAAGCTGCGCCATCTTTTTAATTGCTTCTAATAACTCTAAAGTTGGTTCGCAATCTTCCAATACCTCAACGACCAAGTTTTGCGCAGGAAAAAGCGTAGGCACGAGGTTAATCAGGCTTTGATAAGGAAAATTGACAAACCCTAAATGCTTACCCAGCGTATTGTAATGAGTGGATAAAAAATGATCAGAGAGTAACCGGCTCGTTGCTAAGTCTGGGTCTATATCTGGAAAGGTGTTCTTAGGACCGTCTCGAAATAGCAGCTCGTAGCCGATAGTTTTCCGGTCACGATCGAGTATGGGTTGTCTGGCGATATAGGAGTATTTCAAGGCAAGACTCTTATCTAATTATTGATATTATTGATTATACTTATTATAGCTTAACTTTTGATTCGACCACTTAAACCAATTAGTACCAGAGTGCGACTTGGCGTCAGTTTTTAGAACTAAAAGGTCGAGTTTGTAGTTCGTAACCATCATTAGCATAGACTAAGACTGAACCTTGGGTGTACCAGTCACCCAAAACAATTCGCGTTGCGGTGCCATGAAGTTGATTTCTGTGATGAATCTCTGGTCGATGAGTATGGCCATGAATCATTAAATCGACCCCATACTGGGTCAGAACTCTATCCACTTCACTTTGTGTAACATCCATAATATCCATAGATTTCATTTGCTTATCATTATGGATGCCCGACTGTACTTTACCCACAATACGAACCTTTACAAAAAATGGCAGCCGATTAAATACCCATTGTAGCCAAGGCTGGTGAACCTTCTTTCGATAGGCTTGATACTTTATATCGTCAATACAGAGTGTGTCGCCATGCAACACCACGGCTTTTTTTCCGTAAAGGTCAATTACTTGTTCTTCTTGGAGAAGAGTGATTCCGGTTTCTTTCGCAAATCGTTTGCCAAGCAAGAAGTCGCGGTTTCCTTGAGTAAAATAGCAAGGAACCCCTTCGCGAGTCAGTTGTTTAAATTCCGATTTTATTTGGTTGGCGAAAGGTGAATTATCATCGTCACCTATCCAAAATTCGAAAAGATCGCCAAGCACGTACAGTGCATCGGCATGAATGGCTTCTTCGCGCATGAAACGGATAAAACACTCGGTGATATCTGGTCGAGAAGGGATTAGGTGTAAATCAGAAATAAATAGTGTATGCATAATAAAAATAAGGAGCGCATAGCGCTCCTTTTACCGTTACTCTTCGATGGTTGTGCCAGAAATGAACACTTCTTCTAGTGGAACATCTTGATGCATGCCCATAGAGCCTGTGCTCACGGCTTTTATTTTGTTCACAATATCCATACCTTCGATCACTTCTGCGAATACGCAGTAGCCCCAGCCATCTCGGCTTTCTGAACGAAAATCTAGGAATGTGTTGTTGTTCACGTTGATGAAAAACTGAGAACTTGCAGAGTGTGGATCCATAGTGCGCGCCATGGCAAGAGTTCCGATCTTATTGCTTAGGCCATTGTTGGCTTCGTTTTTAATCGTTGCGCGAGTTGTTTTTTCTTTTAGGCCAGAGGTCATGCCGCCGCCTTGAATCATGAATCCATCGATAACGCGGTGGAACAGAGTGTTATCGTAAAAACCGTCACGGCAGTACTGTAGAAAGTTTGCGCTTGTTTCTGGTGCTTTTTCTTCATTAAGTTGAATTTTAATATCACCAAAATTCGTGTGAAGGATGATCATGATAGTTACCTTTATCTATTTTTCGTTGAGGCCCGGATTTTAACTGAACTTTGGACACATTCAAATCAACAAATGTCTTTAGGGGCCGTATTATTGCGAGAGAATAAGGATGACCAAGCTAGGCTAGAGTTGTTATACTGTGAAGCCATTTTAGTTCAAACAGTTATTAGATAGAGATCATGCTGAAAATATATAACTCAATCACTAGACAAAAAGAAGAATTCAAACCAATTCATGCCAACAAAGTGGGTATGTATGTCTGTGGAGTCACCATTTATGATCTCTGTCATATTGGCCATGGTCGCACCTTCGTTTCTTTTGATGTGATTTCTCGTTACTTGCGCTACTTAGGCTATGACCTTACATTTGTGCGTAACATCACTGATATTGATGACAAAATCATTAAACGTGCTGCCGAAAATGGTGAATCTTGCGATTCGCTAACCGAGCGCTTAATCGCAGACATGCATGCAGATTTCGATGCATTGAATATGAAACGTCCAGATGTCGAGCCTCGTGCAACCGCTTATATCCAAGAAATCATAGGCTTGGTGCAACGACTGATTGAACGCGGTTTTGCTTACGTTGCTTCTAATGGTGATGTGATGTTTGAAGTCAGCAAATTTGACGAATACGGCAAGTTATCCAAACAAGATCTCGATCAGCTTCAAGCGGGCGCTCGTGTTGATGTTGATCTTGCTAAGCGTAGCCCACTTGATTTTGTGTTGTGGAAAATGTCGAAGCCGGGCGAGCCCACTTGGGAATCCCCATGGGGAGAAGGACGCCCGGGCTGGCACATCGAATGTTCGGCGATGAATTCAGCGATTTTGGGTAACCACTTTGATATCCATGGTGGAGGCTCTGATTTGCAATTTCCTCACCATGAAAATGAAATTGCTCAATCATGCTGCGCACATGACACTCCCTATGTGAACACATGGATGCACAGTGGTATGGTGATGGTGGATAGAGAAAAAATGTCTAAATCATTAGGGAATTTTTTCACAATCCGCGATGTACTTGCTCACTATGATGCGGAAACGGTGCGCTATTTCTTGATGTCGGGCCATTATCGCAGCCAATTAAATTACAGCGAAGATAACCTAAAACAAGCGCGTGCCTCGCTAGAGCGTCTATACACAGCGTTGAGAGGGTTGGATTTAACCGTAGCAGTTGCGGGCGGTGAAGAGTATGTCAGTCGCTTTACGATAGCGATGAATGATGACTTTAATACGCCAGAGGCTTATTCCGTATTGTTTGATATGGCACGTGATATCAACAAGTTGAAGACAGAAAATCTTCAGCAAGCCAGCGCTCTTGGCACACTTATGCGTGAGCTTGCCGATGTGATTGGCATTTTGCATCAAGATCCAGAAGCGTTTCTTAAAGGGGACACTAATGGCGACGAACAAGTGGCTGAGATTGAAGCTTTGATCAAACTGCGTAATGACTCACGTGCAGCAAAAGATTGGGCTAATGCTGACGTGGCACGCGATAAGTTGAACGAACTCGGCATCATTTTAGAAGATGGCCCAAGTGGGACTACTTGGCGTCGTAAATAATCAGGCAGTTAACTTGTCGATGATGGGCTTGAACTTTATTGGTTAAGCCCATTTTGTTTTTCGTCCACGATTAAGGTTTTCATGTCAATTATTTTAGGTATAGATCCCGGCTCTCGAATCACAGGTTATGGTGTGATCAGGCAGCATGGACGATATTTGTACTATCTTGGTAGTGGATGTATTCGTACCTCCGAAAAAGAGTTACCTGGGCGGCTCAAGCAAATTTACGCTGGCGTGATGGAAATCATCACACAGTTTCAGCCTGATGTTTTTGCCATCGAGCAAGTATTTATGGCAAAGAATGCGGACTCAGCACTCAAACTCGGGCAAGCAAGGGGCAGTGCTATTGTGGCGGCGGTGAATGCGGATCTTCCAGTCTATGAATATGCCGCTCGACTGGTTAAACAATCTGTAGTTGGTACGGGTAGTGCTGATAAAGCGCAGGTGCAACATATGGTCCAGCAAATGCTCAAATTATCGGCTAAGCCACAAGCGGATGCCGCTGATGCTCTGGGTGTGGCAATTTGTCATGCGAATACCAATAAAACCTTGATTGCGTTAGCTGGGCGGGCAAGCAGTGCTAAAAAAGGCCGATATCGCTGAAAAACCGATCTCGAGCGAGGTGGTATTTTTCTACTGGCTATACATCCAGTTATTTATTATCATCCGAGTCAAATAACCTCATTTCTCTAAGGAATTTCCTGTGATTGGACGTCTTCGCGGCATTCTGATTGAAAAGCAACCTCCAGAGCTATTGATTGAAGTCGCTGGCATTGGTTATGAAGTCCAAATGCCAATGAGTTGCTTCTATGAACTCCCTAAATTGGGCGAAGAAGCGGTCATTTATACCCATTTTGTGGTCCGAGAAGATGCGCAGCTTTTATATGGTTTCAACACGGTAAAAGAGCGAGCTTTATTTCGTGAAGTGATTAAAGCGAATGGCGTCGGGCCAAAATTAGGCTTGGGTATTTTGTCCGGAATGACGGCCGGTCAATTTGTTTCATGCGTTGAGCGTGAAGATATCTCCACATTAGTTAAGCTTCCTGGCGTGGGTAAAAAAACCGCTGAACGTTTGGTTGTTGAGATGAAAGATAGGCTGAAAGGTTGGGGAGCCGGTGACCTCTTCACTCCCGCTACTGACGCTGCGCCAGTCGATAACAATTCCTTGGAAGCGCTCACGAGCAATGCGGAAGAAGAAGCGATCAGTGCGTTACTTTCTTTGGGTTATAAGCCTCAACAAGCTTCTAAAGTAGTGGCACAAGTAATGAAAGCTGACATGACCAGTGAAGCGCTGATTAAAGAAGCCTTGAGAGCAATGGTATGATTGAAGCTGATCGCTTAATTGCCCCTGATAGCCCTATTTTTAAAGATGAAGATATTATTGATCGCGCGATTCGTCCCAAAAAATTAGCGGATTATCGTGGCCAAGATCATGTACGCAATCAAATGGAAATCTTCATTAAAGCGGCACAAATGCGCAGCGAACCACTCGACCATCTCCTGATTTTTGGCCCTCCAGGGCTTGGAAAAACAACATTAGCCAATATCGTTGCCAATGAGATGGAAGTGAATATCCGCACAACTTCTGGTCCGGTATTGGAAAAAGCAGGTGATTTGGCGGCATTACTGACTAACCTTGAAGAGAACGACGTTCTTTTTATTGATGAAATTCATCGATTAAGTCCTGTGGTTGAAGAAATTCTTTATCCCGCAATGGAAGATTACCAGCTCGATATAATGATTGGCGAAGGTCCAGCCGCTCGGTCCATTAAAATCGATTTACCCCCTTTTACGCTGATTGGGGCAACAACTCGCGCTGGCTCGTTAACCTCACCCTTGCGTGATCGCTTTGGTATTGTACAGCGCCTTGAGTATTACAAAATTGATGATCTACAGTACATAGTGCAAAGAAGCGCGGACTGTTTAGGATTGTCGATGGAAGCGGATGGTGCACTTGAAGTGGCAAGGAGAGCAAGGGGAACGCCTCGGATTGCCAACCGTTTATTGCGCCGAGTTCGAGATTACGCTGAAGTGAAAGGCAACGGGCACATATGTATAGAGACTGCAGATAAAGCGCTAAACATGTTGGATGTTGATAGCCAAGGTTTCGACTATATGGATAGAAAGCTATTACTAGCGATTATGGACAAATTTGGCGGTGGCCCTGTTGGTCTCGATAACCTAGCTGCTGCAATCGGCGAAGAAAAAGATACCATTGAAGATGTATTAGAACCCTTTCTTATCCAACAAGGTTATTTACAACGGACACCAAGAGGACGAATGGCGACCGATCGCGCCTATCTTCACTTCGGAATTGAAAAATAAGTTTACACCTCATCGTCATTTTTAGGTGGTAAGCACAAAGTGTGAACTACATCTTATTTATGATAATTTCCTTATCACTAAAGAGTTAATGATGTGAAGTGTATTGTTAACTCTCTGTGTGATTCGTTGTATTAATTTCTATCCCTTTCACTAAATACTCACAACAATTTCATTCTTCCTTTGATGTGGATCATTTTGTTCTTTTTTTGTTCAGATTTGCCGCGTGAAAATTGATGTAAATCAAGGCTTTTTTCTCCCATAAATCTTTTGAAACAACCTGCATTTAGAAGTAGTATTAGTCCCAGCTATATTAGCTGATGCTTAACAATTAACTAACCATAACGGTACATGCTTGCAACAAAATTCTGATATTTTTCAACATTTGATGAGGTTATATCACTGATGAATTTTGAGGAATTTTAACCCGTTTAGCATGTCAAAAGTGTCATTCAGCCGGCACAAAGGAGTTACCATGATTGACGTCGTTGATCTATCGCGGTTGCAGTTTGCACTGACAGCGATGTATCACTTCCTGTTCGTTCCATTGACTCTAGGTATGGCTTTTCTTTTAGCCATCATGGAATCTTTGTATGTAATGACTGATAAGCAAATCTATAAGGACATGACAAAGTTCTGGGGTAAGCTTTTTGGTATTAACTTTGCCCTTGGGGTGGCCACTGGCCTCACTATGGAGTTCCAGTTCGGTACAAACTGGTCATACTATTCCCACTATGTAGGTGACATTTTTGGCGCCCCTCTTGCGATTGAAGCACTTGTAGCCTTCTTTTTAGAATCAACCTTTGTCGGTTTGTTCTTCTTTGGGTGGGATAGACTATCAAAACGCCAGCATTTGGGCGTGACTTGGTTGGTTGCTCTGGGGTCCAATTTCTCGGCACTTTGGATCTTGATTGCGAATGGTTGGATGCAAAACCCAGTTGGCGCAGAATTCAATTTTGAAACTATGCGTATGGAAATGGTCAGCTTTGCTGAAGTCGTTTTCAACCCAGTTGCTCAAGTGAAATTTGTGCATACCGTCGCTTCTGGTTACACCACTGGCGCGATGTTCATTCTTGGTATTAGCTCATATTACTTGCTGAAAGGTCGAGACGTTGCGTTTGCACGCCGCTCATTCGCTATCGCTGCATCATTCGGTATGGCCGCTATTTTGTCCGTGATTGTGCTTGGTGATGAATCAGGATATGAAGTGGGTGAAGTTCAAAAGGTGAAGCTGGCTGCGATTGAAGCCGAGTGGCACACGGAACCTGCACCGGCTGCATTTACACTGTTTGGTTTGCCTAACCAAGACGCCATGCACACCGATTATGCAGTAAAAATTCCGTACGTGATGGGTATTATCGCTACACGTTCACTGGATACCGAAGTCACAGGGTTACGCGATCTACGCGATCAACACGTTGACCGAATTCGTAACGGTATGTATGCCTATGAACTGTTAGAGAAATTACGTGCAGGCGAAAAATCGCCAGCAAACATTGCCGCTTTTGAAGAAGTGAAAGGCGATTTGGGCTACGGCTTATTGCTAAAACGTTATACCGATAAAGTGAGCGATGCAACGGAAGAGCAAATTCAAGCCGCCGCCGATGATTCAATTCCAACCGTATGGCCACTATTTTGGTCATTCCGTCTGATGGTCGGTGTTGGTTTTGTGATGCTATTTGTCTTTGGTGCAGCATTTATTCAAACTTGTCGTCAGAAAATTGAGCAAAAACAATGGGTACTTAAAGCCGCCTTGTTCAGTATTCCTCTACCGTGGATTGCAATTGAAGCAGGTTGGTTTGTTGCTGAATATGGCCGTCAACCATGGGCTGTTGGTGAAATATTGCCAACCAATGTTGCCGCTTCTGCGCTAACTCTGGGCGAATTATGGACCTCATTGTTTGCGATTCTTGCACTGTACACTGTGTTCTTGATTGCTGAAGTTTACCTGATGGTTAAATTTGCTCGTAAAGGGCCTAGCAGCCTGAAAACTGGTCGTTATCACTTTGAGCAAAACGCAAACTCTGTTGAAGACAAAGTTAGCCGTCAAGTCGAAGCATAAGGCAGGGAGATAGAATAATGTTTGATTACGAAATCTTGCGACTAATTTGGTGGGTGCTGATCGGCGTACTGCTGGTTGGTTTTGCAATCACAGATGGTTTTGACATGGGCGTTGGTGCTCTTGTTCCCGTCATTGGTAAGAATGACAGTGAGCGTCGTGTCATGATCAACTCTATTGCTCCACACTGGGATGGTAACCAAGTTTGGCTTATCACGGCAGGTGGTGCACTGTTTGCGGCTTGGCCGTTAGTCTATGCGACATCATTTTCCGGATTTTATTTGGCTATGATTGTTACATTGGCTGCATTATGGCTTCGTCCGATTGGTTTGGATTACCGTTCAAAAATTGAAGATCCAAAGTGGCGTAATACTTGGGATATCTGTATTTCAATTAGTGGCTTTGTACCACCAGTCATCTTTGGTGTTGCCTTTGGCAACTTACTACAAGGCGTGCCATTCCAACTCAGTGATTTCATGATGCCAACGTATCACGGTTCATTTTTTGGTCTGTTGAACCCATTTGCTCTGCTTTGTGGCTTAGTCAGCTTGTTTATGATTATTTTACAAGGTGCCGCTTGGCTACAGATGAAAACCACCGATGAGCTGCATGCACGCGCTCGTGGTGTCGCTCAACTAATGGGCTTGTTGGTTGCTGTTACTTTCGTCGCTGCAGGGTTTTGGATCCAAAACATCGATGGTTACGTGATTACCAGCGTCATTGATACACATGCCGCATCAAACCCACTCAATAAAGAAGTGATACGTGAGGCGGGGGCGTGGATGGCTAATTTCAACGCTTACCCATTACTATGGATAGCGCCAGCTTTGGGTGTTGCCATGCCACTACTTGCTGTGTTGGCGTCGCGTTTTGAAAAAGGTGGTCTCGCATTCTTGGCTTCTAGCTTAGCCAATGCGGGTGTGATTTTCACCGCTGGTTTTGCGATGTTCCCATTTATCATGCCTTCAAGCTTAGTACCAAGTAATAGCTTGACCATGTGGGACTCAACATCGAGTGAATTGACGTTGAACTTAATGACAGTGGTCGCTTTTGTAATGGTACCTATCATTCTTGGTTACACCACTTGGACTTACTACAAGATGTTTGGTCGTCTTGATAGCAAGTTTATTGAAGAAAACAAAAACTCACTTTACTAAGGAGCATAGATATGTGGTATTTCGCATGGATTCTAGGTGTGCTTTTAGCTTGTGCATTTGGCATCATCAACGCTCTTTGGTTAGAGCATTCTGAAATGATGGACAAAGACAGTGAGTAAACTTGCAATGCAAGTCACTGAGTACCATAAACTGGTTGATAAGACTCTGCTCAGAGTCTTATCGCTCTTGCTTGGTTTTTATCATATCGCCATGATTATGTGGGATCCCGAGCTGTATTCTCAGAGCATTGGTGGTTTTAACTCGGTTATTTCACCACTCATGATATGGGCGCTGTGTGCAAGTATGGTTTTTGGTGTTGGCTTTAGACCACGCAAATGGTTTTGGCAATTATTGTTTAGCCCCTACATTTCATTATCGATCTTAATTTACCTAACGATTATTCGACTAGTTTGATATTTACTGTGTATGAATAACCTGTCGAAGGTTGATTAACGACCCACATTAGTGCTGCCTCTTTGAGACAGCACTAATTTTTTGTTTCAAGTTTTGTAAAAGTCCACTCAATGCTTGTACTAACGTCAATGAGTTGCGTTATAGTATCCGCCTAAATCTGTATATGTGTTGGAACCTTTGTGCAAAATACAGCCTCAGCCTTTCATTGGCCTGTAACGATTTACTATGAAGATACGGATGCTGGTGGTGTCGTCTATCACTCAAACTATCTTAAATTCTTTGAACGAGCCCGAACTGAAATGTTACGCGCAGTTGGAGTGTCTCAGCAGACGCTTTTGCAGCAGAACATTGGTTTTGTGGTCAGGCACGTTGACATCGATTTTCTACAAGCTGCACGTTTAGACGATATGCTGACGATAAATACTGTGATTTCGGCGTTGAAAAAAGCCTCACTGATCTTCTGTCAGGAGCTCGTCAATCCTGAAGGTAAAGTATTGTGTAAAGCAATAGTTAAGGTAGCATGCATCGACAATCAGAACATGAGGCCAAAAGCGATGCCTCAATCAATAATTTTGGAGTTAACCCATAGTGACTGCTGATATCTCAATTCTCGATCTGTTTTTGCAAGCTAGCTTATTGGTCAAGATGGTGATGCTAATCCTTTTGGGGATGTCTATCGTTTCGTGGGCGATGATCATCAAACGTAGTAAAGTCCTTTCCCAAGCAGAAAAGAACGCTGATGCTTTCGAAGACAAATTTTGGTCTGGTACTGACTTATCCGTTATTTATCAAGATGTCAAAAAGCGTAAAGATGAACTTTTGGGTACAGAAGAGATTTTTTACTCTGGCTTTACCGAATTTGCACGTTTACGCAAGACTAACGCCACTTCACCTGATTTCATCATGGAAGGGACGGGACGTGCGATGCGAGTTGCTGTCGCAAGGGAAGTGGACGAGTTAGAGACCAGTCTGCCATTTCTAGCGACCGTGGGTTCTATCAGCCCATACATTGGATTATTTGGTACGGTATGGGGAATAATGCACTCATTTATTGCGTTAGGTGCGGTGAAGCAAGCGACGTTAGCAATGGTGGCTCCTGGTATTGCAGAGGCGCTGATTGCGACCGCCATGGGTTTATTTGCGGCTATTCCTGCGGTGATGGCTTACAACAGGTTGAGCAATAAAGTCAGCAAATTAGAGCATAATTACGCCACCTTTTCTGAAGAATTTCATAGCATTCTTCACCGCCAAGCGATGGCTGGTAGGGAATAGACGATGGTGGGTTACCAGCGTAAAAAGCGCAAGTTGACAGCTGAGATTAACGTTGTCCCTTATATCGACGTTATGCTCGTGTTGCTGATTATTTTTATGGTGACATCACCGTTTGTCACTCAAGGCGTTGATGTCGAGCTTCCTAAAACAACCACTTCAAAGTCAGCGGCTGAGCTGAAAGGTGATAGTGATAGTAGTTTTATCATCGTGGAAATAGATAAAGAAGGTCGTCTCGGGTTGAGCGTAAATAATGAGGAAGTCGAGCGGGGTCTTTCGCTGCAAGATGTCATCATTAGAGTCAAAGCTGAATTGTCGTTGAAACCGGATTCACCGGTTGCGGTTGGCGGTGATGCTGCAACGCCTTATGCAGAAGTGATACTGGTTCTGGATGAATTGAATCGTGCGGGCATTTCAAAAGTAGGTCTGCTAACCGAAATTAAAGGATAGTTTGTACTGTTCATGAAAGATCATAAATCCAAAAAAAGCGATTACAAAAAGCCCATCATTATCTCGGCTGTTTTGCATATAGTGTTGATCATTGCTTTGTTATGGGGTTCGGATTTTAGCCTAACTAAGCCCGAGCCTGTCGGGCAGATGGTTCAAGCTGTGGTGATTGATCCACAACTGGTACAAAAGCAAGCCCAGCAAATTCGTAACCAGCGTGAAGCTGCTGCCAAAAAAGAGCAGGATCGGCTGGATAAGTTACGCCGCGAAAGTGAGCAGTTGGAAAAAAACCGCAAGGCGGAAGAAGAGAATATTCGCCAACTAAAAGAACAACAAGCTCAGGAAGCGAAAGCGGCCAGAGAAGCTGAAAAGCAACGTGCCGAAAAAGAACAAGAGCGTAAAGTGGCAGAAGAACGAGCTCGTAAAGAAAAAGAGCGAGCGGTAAAAGCGGAAACGGAACGTAAGATAAAAGAAGAAGCGGTAAAAAAAGCAGAACAGGAGCGTATCGCTAAAGAGGCTGAAATTGCGAAAGCGGAAAAAGAACGCATTGCCCGTGAAAAAGAGGCAGAACAAGCTAAAGAGAAAGCTCGTAAAGAGCGAGAAGCCGCAGAGCGAGCCGAGAAAGAGCGAATAGCCAAAGAACAAGAGGCGAAGAAAGCGGCCGAAAATGCAAAAAAAGAGAAAGCACGTCTAGAGAGATTGGAGCGTGAACGCAAAGAACAAGAAGCGGCGCTGAATAACATTTTTTCTGGGTTAGAAACAGAAGCAGAGCAAAATAGCTCAGCTCGTTCCCAATTTGTAATGAACGAAGCTCAGCGGTATGGAGCAATCTATACGCAGCTCATTCAACAAAATTTGCTGATTGAAGACAGTTTTAAAAGTAAACAGTGCAAAGTGAACCTACGGCTCATTCCAACGGGAACTGGAGCAATAGTCGGTAATCTAAGCATTATTGATGGTGACTCAAGGTTATGCGCGGCGACAAAACGTGCTGTGGCGCAGGTGGGGACGTTTCCGCTGCCCAAAGATGATCTTGATGTAGTCAATCAATTGAAAAACATTAATTTAACTGTAGAACCAAATTAAAAGGAAAAGCTTGTGTTAAAGCGATTGATGTTAGGATGCTTACTTGTCATCGCAAGTAGTGTACAGCTCGCCAACGCCGCATTGGAGCTTGTGATCACCGACGGCATTAATTCAGCAAGGCCGATTGCTATCGTACCGTTTAAGTGGGAAGGCAAAACAAAATTACCGCAGGATGTCTCTGCGGTGATCGCGTCAGACTTGCAACGTAGTGGTAAATTCAGCCCGATTGCGACCAGCAAAATGCCACAAACGCCTTACAATGAAACCGATGTGAAGTTTGATGCTTGGACCAGTATTGGTGTTGATGCTTTGCTCACAGGTAGCATTACGCAAAATGCAGAAGGTAACTATGTCATCAACTACCAACTGGTAGATGTAGTGCGTGGTCAACTGACACAAGGCCAAAGCAAAGCATTAAGTAACGATGGACAGTTGGTGCTTTCTAAAGATCATGTTTTATTCAATAAAGTTGCCACCGTACCAGCAAACCGAATGCGTGAGTATGCGCATCGAATTTCAGATTTGGTCTATCAAGAACTCACGGGTGATAAGGGTGCGTTTCTCACTCGTATTGCCTACGTGGTGGTCAACGACGATGAACAATATCCTTACCAGCTAAGGGTTGCTGACTATGACGGTTACAATGAACGTTTAGTACTTCGTTCAAAACAGCCTTTGATGTCACCGACTTGGTCACCTGATGGTAAGCAACTGGCGTATGTGAGCTTCCAAAACGGCCAAGCGGAAATATTCATTATGAATATTTATACTGGCGAAAGAGAGAAAATGACCTCGTACCCACGCCATAATGGGGCACCAAGGTTCTCACCAGATGGGAAAACTCTCGCCTTGGTGTTGTCTAAAACGGGCAGCTTACAGGTTTATACTCTGGACTTGGCAACCAAGAAGCTGAAACAAATAACGAGTGGCAGATCAAATAATACAGAACCGTTCTGGCATCCTGATGGTAAATCGCTAATATTTACTTCGGATCGGGGTGGTAAACCACAGATATATCAAGTAAATTTATCAGACGGTTCTACCAATCGTCTGACATGGCAAGGCAGCCAGAATTTAGGTGGACAAATAACGCCTGATGGTCGATTCCTTGTCATGGTAAACCGAAGTAATTCGGGTTTTAATCTGGCGAAACAAGATTTGGAAACTGGTTCAGTGCAAATTCTAACAAAGACTTTGCTCGATGAGTCTCCAAGTATTGCACCCAATGGTGGTATGGTCATATACAGTTCTATTTATAACAAAGCGAATGTACTTTCGATGGTGTCTATAGATGGGCGTTTCAAAGCTAGATTACCGGCAACAAATGGTCGCGTTAGGGCTCCTGCGTGGTCTCCGTTTTTATAGCAAGTAAGTATCAAAAAGTAAGGAAAAAAAATGCAACTTAATAAAGTTCTTAAAGGGCTACTGATTGCGCTACCAGTACTTGCAGTAACTGCATGTAGTTCAAGCGATGAAGCGACAAACGCTTCTGGTACTCAAACTAACCAGTCTACTTCAGGTTCAGCAAACAGCGTTGATACAACTGTAGTTTCTCCAATTGATGCGAATGGCCAACTCTCTGAACAAGAGCTAAAGGAACAAGCTCTTCGTGAAACTCAAACCATTTATTTCGCATTTGATAACGCGACAATCGCTGGTGATTACGAAGATATGCTTGCTGCACACGCAGCTTACCTAAGCAAAAATTCAGCAATGAAAGTTACCATCGAAGGCCATGCTGACGAACGTGGTACGCCTGAATATAACATCGCGCTAGGTGAGCGTCGTGCACAAGCTGTAGCGAAATATCTACAAGCGCTAGGTGTACAAGCTGACCAAATCTCGATCGTTAGCTATGGCGAAGAGAAGCCACTTCTTCTTGGTCAATCTGAAGAAGTGTATGCGAAGAACCGCCGCGCGGTTCTCGTATACTAATCGAGGAATCGCCTCATGTTCAGTAACTTAAAGCGAATTGTAACGCTTACGTTACTGGCAAGTGCAGCGGGTCAAGTACTCGCTGCACCAGCTCCAGTATCCGATCTTAGCAATAGCTCTTCAGCAAGCACATCTCGTGCTCAACAATCATCATCTGAATCTAATGTACAACGTCTTGAACGTCTGCTTGAAAACCGTAATAGCGTTCAACTCAAAATGCAGCAGCAGCTCGATGATATGGCACTTGAAATCAGCGAACTACGTGGCCAGTTAGAGCGTAATAGCTACGATATGCAGCAAATGTTGCAGCGTCAGCGTGAACTCTTTATCGAGTTAGATCGCGTACGTGGCGAAATGAAGAATACAACCGCAAGTTCGTCACAGCCGACAACGGACACTGATATTGCAGGAACGTTTAGCAGCAATGTTGATGAACAAACTGCCTATCAGAATGCGGTTGATTTAATCCTGAAGAAAAGGGATTACAGTGGTGCTATTGCAGCGTTTCAACAGTTTCAAAAAGATTATCCAGATTCTAATTTTGCGTCTAATGCCCATTATTGGTTAGGGCAGCTCTATTTTGCGAAAAAGCAGGATAAAGAAGCGACGCAAAGTTTTGCCGCCGTGCTCACTTACAGTGACTCCAATAAACGTGCTGATGCGCTGGTTAAGTTAGGTGATATTGCCAAGCGCAATAATAATACAGCGCAAGCAAATAAGTATTATCAGCAAGTTGTGGATGAATACCCTACAAGTGCGTCTGCCAAGGTTGCTAAAGAGAATTTGAATTGATAACAATTTGAGTTAATAAAAAAGAGGCCTTGCGGCCTCTTTCTTCGACGGCACTATTTATGAATCGCTTTTGATCCTTCGTTAGGTGCGGTGTACAATGCTCGGATTCTTGGAAGTTGCGTAGAGCAAGAGCAATGAGCCACATATTAGATACGATTGAAACTATTTATCCATTTCCGCCAAAGCCCATTCCACTAACGGTTGAGCAAAAACAAGCCTATACAGCAAGTATCAAACAACTCTTAAAAGAAAAAGATGCTGTATTAATTGCGCATTACTATACCGATCCTGAAATTCAAGCTCTCGCTGAAGAAACCGGCGGTTTTGTTGGTGATTCATTAGAGATGGCCAAGTTTGGTAATCGCCATCCTGCCAGTACATTGATCATCGCTGGTGTGCGATTTATGGGCGAATCAGCAAAAATCTTAACCCCTGAAAAACGCATTTTAATGCCAACCTTAAAAGCAGAATGCTCCTTGGATCTGGGGTGTCCTGCCGATAAATTCACAGAATTTTGTGATGCACACCCAGATCATACCGTTGTTGTGTATGCAAACACATCGGCGGCGGTCAAAGCTCGTGCCGATTGGGTGGTTACATCGAGCATTGCACTTGATATTGTTGAGCACTTAGATGCGGAAGATAAACCCATAATTTGGGGGCCAGATCGCCATTTAGGCTCATACATCGAGAAAAAAACGGGCGCAAAGATGTTGCTTTGGCAAGGTGAATGCGTAGTTCACGACGAGTTCTCTGCCGATGCACTGCGTAAGATGAAAGCACTGTATCCTGATGCGGCCATCCTTGTGCATCCAGAATCACCAGCCAGTGTGGTAGAACTTGCGGATGCTGTAGGCTCTACAAGCCAGTTGATTAAGGCAGCAAAATCCTTACCTCAACAGAAAATGATTGTGGCGACCGATAAAGGCATCTTTTTTAAGATGCAGCAGTTAGTCCCTGAGAAAGAATTGATTGAAGCACCGACGGCAGGGGCCGGGGCAACATGCCGAAGCTGCGCGCATTGTCCTTGGATGGCGATGAATGGTCTTCGAGCGATTGAGTCAGCTCTTATGGAAGGCGGTAAAGATCACGAAATTTTCGTCGATGAAGCCGTGAGAGTGAAATCACTCATCCCATTAAACCGTATGTTGGATTTTGCTGAACAGTTAAATTTGCAAGTCAAAGGGAATGCCTAATTCCTTTCGGCGATAGTGGATGACAAAAGGCTCTTATTCAGAGCCTTTTTTATCGCAAGTAAATTGATTTGAAATTAACGTTATTCGAAAATAAAACTATTCAAAAACAAATTTATTGCTCTAGTGCCAACTGAGCGCCGCGTTGCGTTAAACCACACAACATCACCGGTATGGCCTGATAGATTTCTTCAAACTGGTCGAGTCCTTGCATACCTTGTTGGGAAAGTGTTGCCAAGGACGTCTCCGGATCATAAAGCATACTCAGCGAAAGGAGCACGCCCCCAAGTAGCGCATTATCTTGGCTATCTTCAGGCATTAACGTTTCCCAATCATCACGCGTAAGTTGCCAACCTTGAAGAAAACCTTCACAAAAATCACGGACATGTTCAGTCACTATTTCTTGTTCATCGAGTGAGCAACCTGCAGGCCAGCTCCATTGATTTTCGAGCAAAGCAGGGCGATAGTCATTCCACATTTCAACGATCAGTTGGAAATAGGTTTCTAGCTGTTTGCCTTCGCTAAATGGCGCGATTTCTTCTCCCCCCCATAGAAAAGGGAGCCATTCCTCTGGCGGGAGCAAGTTAGGCGCTGACGCCATGGATGCGACAAAACCTTGAGTTTTGGCCTCATTAAGCAATTTATCTTCTAGTTCGGGTTGGGTAAGGAGTTCTTGTAAATTCACAGCAGATCCCATCAGTTGCCGAGTGTATTTGCAGCCATTTTAACGTTAAAGCGATACAATGTGCGAATTTTGCTGATAATTTGTTGGCTTTAGTGAGGTTTTACAACAATCAACATATTGCTCGCTGAGATTGTTCACTATAATTTGCACAAAAGAAAAAATTGAAAGGATTTATGAGAGCACCTATTTCATTGAAGAAGAAGAGCATTATCGCCCTAATGCCGATCAGTTAAGACTTTAATCGGCAGATCAGTTGAATGATCCTACCTTTATGTAAAAATCCGATAGACCTTGTTTATCGGATTTTTTTATGCACGTTTCTCAAGCCCTCGATATCATCAATAGTTATAAACCCAATCAAGTTGAAACACTCGCAGACCTCTTGCCCATTGAGCTCATCAATAGTGCTTATGAGCTTACTGATACCGTTACTCTAAGAAAACGAAAGCTCACTTTAGAGTCGATGGCATGGTTACTGGTTGGCATGGCTATCTATAACGATAAATCCATGGCTGACATTGTCAATATGCTCGATATTGTTGACCGCACAGGTAAGCCATTTGTTGCTCCAAGTGCATTAACACAGCGAAGAAAAAAT
>NZ_CAWNHY010000263.1:0-20399 GCF_963874335.1 Vibrio sp. V10_P2A27P122
GTCTGTAGCCCCTACAGGATGTCTACTCTTCAACTATCCTACTATTTAGAGCTAGTACGAAGAGCACACTTTACGAGGAAGTATCCAATGAACGAAACCTTACTGGCACTAGTGGCCTTCTCCCCCATTGTGGTGGCAGCAATTCTTTTAGTCGGGCTCAACTGGCCTGCGAAAAAGGCGATGCCCGTGGCCTTTGCATTAACTGTGGCCATCGCCCTCACATTTTGGGATATGTCGGCAAACCGCGTGCTCGCTTCTGTTTTGCAAGGGTTCGGTATCACGATTTCCGTGCTCTGGATTGTGTTTGGCGCAATCTTCCTACTCAACACCTTAAAACACACTGGTGCTATCACCACCATTCGTAACGGTTTTACGGATGTTTCGGCTGATCGCCGTGTGCAAGCCATTATCATTGCGTGGTGTTTTGGCTCTTTTATTGAAGGCGCTTCTGGTTTTGGTACACCGGCAGCTATCGCGGCTCCGTTGCTGGTTGCGATTGGCTTTCCCGCTTTGGCTGCCGTATTGATGGGGATGATGATCCAATCCACTCCTGTCTCTTTCGGCGCAGTGGGTACGCCGATTATTGTCGGGGTAAACAAGGGGTTAGATACGCACAACATCACCGAAACGCTGATCAGCAACGGTTCAAGTTGGGATGTGTATTTACAGCAAATCACCGCCAGTGTCGCCATCACCCATGCGATAGTCGGTACATTGATGCCAGTATTAATGGCGATGATGTTGACGCGCTTTTTCGGTAAAAACAAAAGCTGGACCGAAGGGTTAGATATTTTGCCTTTTGCGATTTTCTCTGGCTTGGCTTTTACTGTGCCTTACGCACTAACGGGCGTCTTTCTTGGCCCAGAATTTCCCTCATTAATCGGTGGCTTGATCAGCTTGGCACTGGTTGTCACGGCCGCGAAAAAAGGCTTTTTAGTACCAAAATCACAATGGGATTTTCCAGAAGAGAGATCGTGGCCCGCAGAGTGGTTAGGCTCATTAAAAATTGATATTGAGGAGATCAAAGCTAAACCGATGGGCCTTGCATTGGCTTGGACTCCCTATGTTCTGCTCGCGGTTATCCTTGTGGCAAGCCGTGTGAGCAGCGAATTTAAGTCACTACTGGCTGGAGTGAGCCTATCCTTTAACAACATTCTGGCTGAAACGGGCGTCAGCACGGCCATTCAACCGCTTTATCTTCCCGGTGGCATCTTGGTTTTTGTCGCGTTACTGGCAGTAATATTGCAGTCACGCAGTGCGACACCACTCATCAAAGCATTCGGTGAATCAAGCAAAACGCTGATCGGTGCGGGCTTTGTGTTGGTATTTACTATCCCTATGGTGCGCATTTTTATTAACTCTGGCGTCAATGGCGCAGAGCTTGCGAGCATGCCTGTCACTACCGCCAATTTTGCCGCGGGTTTAGTCGGTGATGCCTTCCCTGCATTAAGTGCCACCGTTGGTGCACTTGGGGCGTTCATCGCAGGCTCAAATACGGTGTCGAACATGATGTTTAGCCAGTTCCAGTTTGAAGTGGCGCAAACACTCTCTATTTCCAGTGTGATGATCATTGCGCTACAAGCTGTTGGCGCAGCGGCGGGCAATATGATTGCGATTCACAACGTAGTCGCGGCATCAGCAACGGTCGGTTTATTGGGCCGTGAAGGAGCCACGCTGCGCAAAACCATTATCCCGACTTTCTACTACCTTGTGATGACTGGCCTTATCGGTTTAGTGGTGATTTACGGCTTTAATATGACCGATGTACTAATGACCCAGCAACCCTAAGTTTGGTGATGTGATTTGGTATCAACTTGGTTTTTATAACCATTAATCTTGTGTAATAAATGCAGAGCTCGCTAGGCGGCAGCTCTGTACAAATTAGGATTCAATCTATGATTATTTCAGCCTCCACCGACTATCGCGCTGCCGCGAAAGCGAAATTGCCTCCTTTTCTGTTTCATTATATTGATGGTGGCTCATACGGTGAGCACACGCTCACACGCAATACCGTGGATTTAGCTGACATCGCACTGCGCCAACGCGTGCTTAATGACATGTCAGAGCTCAGTTTAGAAACACAACTGTTTGGCGAACAGCTTGCAATGCCGATTGCCCTTGCCCCTGTAGGTTTAACTGGTATGTACGCGCGGCGCGGCGAAGTGCAAGCAGCGCGCGCGGCTGAAAATAAAGGTATTCCTTTTACACTGTCTACCGTATCGGTTTGCCCGATCGAAGAAGTATCAGCGGCGCTGGCTCGACCAATTTGGTTTCAACTCTACGTGCTTAAAGATCGCGGCTTTATGAAAAATGTGTTGGAGCGCGCCAAAGCCGCGGGGGTAAAAAACCTCGTGTTTACCGTGGATATGCCCGTTCCCGGCGCGCGTTACCGCGACATGCATTCTGGCATGAGCGGCCCTAACGCGGCGATGCGCCGAGTGTTTCAAGCGATGAAACACCCAAGCTGGGCGTGGGATGTCGGCTTGCTCGGCAAGCCACACGATTTAGGCAATATTTCTGCCTACCGTGGCACGCCGACTAAATTGGAAGACTACATTGGTTGGCTTGGTGAGAATTTTGATCCTTCCATTTCATGGAAAGATTTAGAGTGGATCCGCGACTTTTGGGACGGCCCGATGATCATTAAAGGCATTCTAGATACAGAAGATGCCAAAGACGCGGTGCGCTTTGGCGCTGATGGCATTATCGTATCCAACCACGGTGGTCGCCAGCTTGATGGAGTGTTGTCAACCGCCAAAGCCTTACCTGCAATTGCTGATGCGGTGAAGGGCGACCTGAAAATTCTGGTCGATTCTGGAATTCGCACTGGGCTTGATGTGGTGCGCATGCTGGCGCTGGGCGCGGACTGCACGCTGCTGGGTCGCTCGTTTGTTTATGCATTGGCGGCGCAAGGTCAAAGCGGCGTTGAGAACTTGCTCGATTTGTATGAAAAAGAGATGCGCGTTGCCATGACCTTAACCGGAGCGAAAACCATTGCCGATTTGTCACGAGACTCGTTAGTCAAACTTTAATCTCATGATGACAAACCAACGGTAGCCGCACGTTAACCTATCCACAACCTCAATTTAAAATGGGAAACAATGATGTCCAGCACTCTTTCAGACGCCACCTATCGTCAACTGGAAACGCAACTCGCTACGCGCATCGACCCTGAGCGCATCATCACGCAGCAGGCAAAACGCCTTGCTTATGGCACTGATGCCAGTTTCTATCGCTTGGTGCCGAAAATTGTGCTGCGCTTGCAAAGCCTTGATGAGGTCATTTTTGCCATTAAAAGCTGCCGCGAGCTTGGCGTTCACTGCACGTTTCGCGCCGCTGGCACCAGTTTATCTGGTCAGGCAGTTTCTGATTCGGTTTTGATCGCCTTAACCGATGACTGGCGAGGCCATCGCATTCACGATGAGGGCAAAAAAATCACCCTACAACCGGGGGTCATCGGAGCCGATGCCAACAAATACCTTGCCCCTTTTCAACGCAAAATCGGCCCAGATCCAGCCTCAATTAACACCTGCAAAATTGGTGGAATCGCCGCCAATAACGCCAGTGGTATGTGCTGCGGCACCGCGCAAAACTCTTACCGCACTGTCGATAGTATGAAGATCGTCTTCGCAGACGGTTCCGTGCTCGACACCGCAAACCCAGAAAGCATCGCTGCATTCAAAATCGCTAAACCCGAATTGATTGAAGGTATTGCTCAACTTCATGCACAAACGGCGCAAAATCACACACTATCAAAGCTTATTCACCACAAATATCGCCTAAAAAACACCACTGGCTACGCCCTAAATGCTCTCGTTGATTACTCTGATCCGATTGAAATTATTGAACATTTGATGATTGGGTCGGAAGGCACACTCGGTTTTATTGCCGACATCACCTACAACACCGTCATTGAGCACGCGCACAAAGCCTCGGCGCTGCTTGTCTTTGCTGATATTGAGCAGGCTAGCCAAGCGGTTACGACCCTGTCCAAAACCCCAGTTGCGGCAGTGGAAATGATGGATGGACGCGCGATGCGCTCTGTCGCTGACAAAGCTGGCATGCCCGCATTTATTGCGCAATTGGATCTAGAAGCCGCGGCGCTGCTAATTGAGTCTCACGCCAGCGATCACGCGGCCCTTCATTCACAATGCAGCGCCGTGATGGCAGCACTAAGCGACTACCAGATCATCGAATCCGTACCATTCACCTCTGATACCAAAACGGTGGCAACCTTATGGGGCATTCGCAAAGGGATGTTCCCTGCCGTCGGCGCAGTGCGCGAAGTGGGGACAACCGTCATCATTGAAGATGTGGCGTTTCCGGTAGAAAGCCTTGCTAATGGTGTGCGCGACTTGCAGGCTTTGTTTGATCAATACCACTATCACGAAGCCATCATCTTCGGCCACGCTCTGGAAGGCAACTTGCATTTTGTCTTTACACAAGGCTTTGATAGCCAAGGCGAGATCGACCGCTACGGCGCATTTATGGATGAAGTGGCCGAGCTGGTGGCAGTGAAATATCAGGGTTCACTCAAAGCCGAGCACGGCACGGGCCGTAACATGGCACCGTATGTGGAATTGGAATGGGGCAAAGACGGTTACGCCTTAATGCAACAAATCAAAACACTGTTTGATCCACAAGGCTTGCTCAACCCCGGCGTTATAATCAACGGTGATCCGCGTTCTCACCTAGCTAACCTAAAGCCGATGCCAGCGGCCGATGCCTTGGTCGATCGCTGCATCGAATGCGGGTTTTGCGAACCTGTTTGTCCATCTCGCACACTATCACTCTCGCCCCGTCAACGAATCGTCTTGTACCGCGAGCTACAACGTCGACGCGCGCAAGGTGAAACGGTAGAAGCTTCTGAGCTTGAAAAAGTCTTTGAATACCAAGGATTAGACACCTGCGCCGCAACTGGCTTATGCGCTGAGCGCTGCCCTGTTGGCATCAACACTGGCGATTTAGTGAAAAAGCTGCGCACCGCGAAATACCAAAAATTCATCCCCATTGCTACATGGACAGCGGATCACTTTGCCGCCACCACAGCCGTGGCTAAAATCGGCCTCAGTGCCAACCAATTGGCTAGCAAATGGCTGGGCGAGAAGTTAGTCGGCGGTGCAACCAACGGCTTGCGTAAACTCAGCAAAGGCAAAACGCCTATTTGGTATCCACAACTGCCGCAAGCCAATCATCAGAACTTAGCCATTGCAGTAGAAAACCTGCCGCGCCGTGAGAAAAAAGTGGTCTATCTACCCTCTTGTGCGAGCCGAAATATGGGCCAACAAAACAGCGCGGGCGATCAGCGGCCATTAACCGAAGTGACCTTATCGCTGCTTAACAAAGCAGGATATGAGGTGATCCTACCTAACGAGCTCAACAGCCAATGTTGTGGTATGCCCTATGACAGTAAGGGAATGAATGAGCTTGCGCAGTCAAAAGCGCAGCAGTTAGAAGCCGCGTTATGGCAAGCTAGCCAACAAGGGCAATACCCGGTATTGATGGATACCAGCCCGTGTGCAAAACGCAGTATTGAACAATTTACCAAACCACTGGAGATCTTAGAACCCGTCGGTTTTGTCAATAAGTATCTGCTGGATTCTTTAGCGATCAAGGCCAAAGAAGAAACTGTGATGCTGCATATCACCTGCAGTGCGCGCAAAATGGGGTTGGAAGCCGACATGCTCAAATTGACCCAAACCTGCGTCAGCACAGTGATTGTGCCAGAGCATATTCAATGCTGCGGCTGGGCGGGCGATAAAGGCTTTACCACGCCAGAACTGAATGCGGCGGCCGTTCATCCGCTCAAAGAGCAAGTCCCTGCTCACTGCGAACGCGGATTCAGTAATAGCCGTACCTGTGAAATTGGCCTGTCGCACCACAGCGGCATTCCATATCAATCCATTTTGTATTTGGTTGATGAAGTGTCTAAACCGCTTTGATCTACTCTCAATCTTAAAATAGCTCATTGGATAAAATGGGCTGTTTTTTTGTCTCTTTATCTGGCGTACCTTTACCTCGCATACCAAGAGTTTGTAAATACGCTTTGGGGCTTAAACCAAACTGACTGCGAAAGCGTTGATTAAATCGTTGTTCCGATTGGTAGCCGCAACACTGTGCCAATATCGCTATATTTCGTTGGCCACTTTGCATTAAGTTCAGCGCGTGATTCACACGCACTTCAGCCAAAACCTCACGGTAACGGGTGCCATGTTGCTTTAAGCGTCGAATTAAGGTCGCGCGGCTCATGGCAAAGTGCGTTGCTACCCGCTCAAGTGGATGTTCTTCTTCTGGTGACTGGGCGAGGTAGTTTCTCAGCTTCTGCTCAAAGGGTAGAGAATTACTCTCAAAGAGCCAATGCAGTGCACCTTGCTCAGCCAATTGTTGGTATAACACCATCAGTAGATAGGCTTGGGTTTCTTGGCTGATTAACGAAAGATCGAACGAGGCGAGCGCATTGAGCGAACTTTTCAGTGAGGGGCTGGTTGAAATCACAGGCCACATAACTGGGCGATCATGACTCGCGCTTAACGCAAGCATCGCCTCGGTCGGGCGGTAGGTGAAACTGAACAGCCTTGACGAGAAGTAACCGTGTTCTGGTAAATTTTCGAAACTGAGCGAAGCTGAGGCCTCACACAACAATAACGAAGTGCTCGATAGATTAATGGCCTCTTCCTTATGAAACAGTTTTTTACTGCCAGATTGGATCTGAATCAAGCTTGGAGAGTGAATCCTCACATTTCTCAGCCTTTGTTGCTGAGCGGCTCGAAAGGTGGTGACTTGGTATTGGTGATTCATCACTCCCCCATGAATTAGCGTGTATAGGTTGCGGTCAGCGTCGCTTTTTCTAACGCCAAACTATTGAGGGTAAAACCAACCACCGCAGGTGATACATCGGCCGCCAAATTGAGTTTTTCCGTCGGGAGAGCCCATACCGTAAACTGGTAACGGTGCATTCCGTGCCCTTCTGGCGGACAAGCACCACCAAAACCAACGCTGCCATAATCGATACGTGTTTCTATTGCACCGAGCTTTTTGACTTCAACCCCACGCGCTAGCTCACTCACTGTCGCTGGAATATCCAGCGCAATCCAATGCCAAAAGCCACTTCCTGTCGGAGCATCTGGATCAAAAGCCGTAATAGCAAAACTTTTGGTTCCTTGTGGTGCATCAGTCCAAATTAAGTGCGGCGAAAGATTCTCCCCAGCACAACCCCAGCCTGAAAATTCAAAGGTTTTTGCCATCGGGTGGCCTTCTTGGATATCACGGCTGCTGAGTTGCAAAGCATTTGCCATCCCTGCAAATAATAAGCTGGTGGTTAACGTCGTGGTGACGATGGCCGAGCTAAAAATCGTCGAGTTCATTGTTTTCTCCTATGAATAAGTTCATGAACAAGTCTAGCAACATCACCCATACAACACCCGACAGAAAGTATCATTTTGACGCTTTAAAGATTGAAAAATGATACTTTTTGTTTGCCCCATTCCTCTACCATTATCGAGATACTACTGGAGAGGACTGCTATTGATAATATTGCGCACAATTAAGTTTACACACATATCGAGACTATTTTTGAGCCAATACTCTCATAGGCTCATATGCTTTATGAGGCATTTATTGCCACATAGAGGAGATCAAAATGCAATTATCAATACGTCTACTTGGCTTAATGGCGGCAGTGGTGTTGAGTTCTACTCAAGCGACTGCTTCAATAGAAAAAGAATCACTCCCCACCATTGCGGATAAAGTAATCCATCCGCATTCTTTAACAACCCACAAATCTCTAACCACTCACTATCCAATCCATTCGCCGGGAGCCAGCTTTATTAAGGTCCACTTTGATAAGTTTCAACTCAGCAAAGGGGGAAGCGTCACCCTACGCTCTCCACACAGCAATGAAAGTATCACCTACGACAGTTCAGAGAACGGGCCTTTATTTGCCCGCTCGATTAATGGGGATAGCGTTATCGTGGAATGGAAAACCGGTGAACATCCTGACCAAGCACAGATCTCAATTGACTATTTTATGGCAGGGAATGAAAGTGCCACGTTATCACAACCGAACCTAGCCGCTGATAACTCTGGGTTGTTTTCAACCTGTGGCATCAATGAAAGAAAAGATGTTGCTTGTTGGAGCGACTCACACCCTGAAAAAGTGGCGTGGAGTAGCGCCGTAGCAAGGCTACTGATTGATGGCCGTAGCTTATGCACGGCTTGGCGTGTCGGGCCCAATAATCACATGATCACCAATAACCACTGTGTATCAACAGCCTCTGAACTAAAAAATACTGAAGTATGGTTTAATTACCAACGCACGACTTGCGGCGGTAGCTTGGATACCACAGTAAAGGTCATGGGCGATCAGTTATTAAGCACCGATTATACCTTGGACTACACATTATTCACGGTGGCTAATTTCGAGCAGCTAGGACAATTTAGTTACTTAGGCTTAGACAATTCAGAGCCCAGCTACGGCACGGGTATTTATATTCCACAACACGGCGCTGGTAACCCCAAAGAGTTGGCGATAGAAAGCGATCAAAATGGCTCTGGCATGTGCCAAATTGATATAGCCTCTACCAATGGTCGCGGTGCCAATACCGACACAGGGTATTTTTGTGACACTATTGGCGGCTCTTCTGGTTCACCTGTATTGGCCTCTGAGAGCCATAAAGTCATTGCACTACATCACTTTGGGGGATGTGAAAACCAAGGGGTCAAAATCAGCAAAATCTGGCCTCAGGTTGCACCATTCTTTGATAACCAGTTGCCCGTAGGGAAAAAAGGAGGCACTCCACCTCCGCAAGATGGCGTCATCCAACGTGGGCAAAGCATTACTGGCATCACCTTGAGCAAAGGCCAACAAAAACGATTCATTTTACCTGCATCAGAACGCCAAACAGCGGTGAAAATTTCGATAACCTCTGGGCAAGGCGATGCCGATCTCTATACCCTTTCAGGCAATCCACCGACCAAAAGAGTCTTTGATTGTCGGCCTTACCAATCAGGAAGTAATGAGCAATGCTTAGCAGAGCCAAATGCTGAGGATCTGCATATCATGATCGATGCATACTCGAATTTTTCTGATGTAACATTACAGGTAGAATAAAACAGAAAATTAGCTGACCAACCACTTGCAAGTCGCAAGTGGTTGGTCATAGTTTAAAACTCTTGGTTCATTTTTAGCAGGCTGTTGAGTAATACTGTTTCTTCGTTTGCATCCAAGTATCTCGTCAGATCTTTCACTAACTCCACATGCAACTGATTATGCTGGCGATGAATTTTCTGACCTTCCGCGGTTAAAGTCACGACAATCGATCTTCTGTCATCCGGGTGCGCGCCGCGTTCAATCAACTTGGCATTCACTAACTTCTCTATTTGAACGGTGAGCGTACCAGTTGTGATACCGAGTTTTTGCGCTAACTCTTTCATTCTCATCGGGCCATGAATACCTAACACCTCGATGGTGTGGATCTGCGCCAGGGAGTAGCCTGTTTCTCGCACCACAGATTGCTCCCATGAGGACATCTTGTCGTAAAATTCCGTTAATTGTTGATTCAGTTTTTCGATATTACTCATCATGCCATCGGGTGAACTTCAAGGGTAAGGTGGTGGATTTTATCAAACTTCGCCAATATTTGTTTATATTCTGCAACGGTTTTATCAACATGAGATTCTAAGATAATCGCAGCTGAGTAGTGATGACCACTGATTTTCCAAATATGGAGATCTTTAATCACCGCAAATGCGGCTAGCTCTTCTTCAATTAAACGTCGATAGGGTTGCTCGATGCTTTCATCTAATAAAATGGGGCTAGTCTGCTTGATAAGACCTATTGTCCACTTAGCAATCACGGCAGCGCCGACGATGCCTACAACAGAATCTAACCAATTCCAGCCATAATATTTTCCAAACAAGAGCGCCACAATCGCCAAAAGAGAAGTCAAGGCATCGGCAAGAACATGCAAATAGGCAGCTCGTAAATTGTGATCGTGATGGTCATGGTCATGGTCATGGTCATGGTCATGGTCATGGTCATGGTCATGGTCATGGTCATGGTCATGGTCACCATGATGGTGGTGATGGTTATCATGCAACAATAGCATGCTCACTAAATTCACCAGCAAGCCAATGATGGCGACAATAATCGCTTCATTAAATTGAATCGCTTCGGGATTGAATAAACGATGAACCGATTCCACCACCATCAGCAACGCCACAATACCTAATGCAATCGCACTGGTGTAGCCTCCCAACACACTCACTTTACCGGTACCAAATGAGAACTTCTCACTGTGTGCATGCTTTCTAGCATAACGGTAAGCAAACAGCGTAATGCAGAAAGCAGCCGCATGAGTACCCATATGCCAACCATCGGCAAGCAGAGCCATCGAACCGAAAATAGTACCAGCAATGATCTCCGCTACCATGGTGACAAGCGTGAGCAAAAGAACGTAAAACGTGCGTTTCTCATTTTGGTCTGCGCTAGCGATAAAGTTATGACGATGCTCGGTAGTAAACTGCAAAATCCCACTCACTTAGTTTGATAATCAAAATATTTGATTTAAATTTAGTTTGATTGTCAAGCATTGTCAACAAACTCTGTCTATTAGTACCGAAACCATTGGGAAATAAGCTAAGTGGAAAGTAGAGGTAGGAAGGGAGAACGAGAGCCCTCCTCCGTTGAGAAGGAGAGCTGGAAGGAATTACCACATCAAATCATCAGGGACTACGAAATCCGCGTACGGATCATCTTCAGCAGGTAGAGATTCATCGGCAGTTTTATTTTCGATAATGCTCTCTTCATCACGCATGAAGATTTTATCCGCTACCACACCCGGGATGACAGCATAGCCATCTTCATAACGCGCGATAGCCAGGATTCCTTTACTCAGTTGATCACGAACCAATGAATCGACATAAAGTGACTTCACCAACTTACCATCAACAAAGTTGTATTTGATTTCACCGTGTTTTAGATCCAGCTTATTCATCTCAATCAGTTGTTTTACTTGAGCACGAATTTCTTTGCTCAACAACTGCTCTTTTTGCTGTTTATTCAGTGCCTTGTCGCGCTCTTGTTGCTCGACTTTATTCGCTTCTACTGCCGCTTTCACTTCACGTGCTTGCACGCGCGATTTTTTAGAGCTCTTTTTCGCTTTGCTGAGTTTTTTGGCGTTAACTAAACCCGCTTTTAGCATTTGCTCTTGTAGAGATAAGGTTGCCATGATCAATCCAAGTCAGTTATTTGCTGGTGAGTTTAACGGTTCATGGCGAGTGAATAAAGAGCGCTGTAGTTATCTTATTCATCCTAACGAGCAAAAAATGCTTTTCTAAACTCATAACGCTGCTTTGCCGCGTAGCGTACCCACTCTTCTGTCGAAAGGGTGGCATAGGCTGTCTTTCTCTGGTTTGAGAGCGTCTTTTCTAACTGCGCTAATGCTTGCTGGTAGTCAATGACTTGAGCAGCCTGCGCTTGTTGCTCGATTTGGCGATGCGCCACCTCACTGCGCTCATGTTCATTTAAGTAAAGTTCGGCCAAACCTTGTTGTACTTCTAAGCGCTGTTCTAACGATAAATGTTGAGGGATCAGCCGAATCGCTTGTTCATAGCGTGCATTACCTGTGTTTAATGAAAAGGTATCCCATTGATATTGGTGCTGTGTAAGCCGCTGTTCAATGCTCTGCAACGCCTCTTCTACGGAAGCAATGCCTTCGTAGTCATTGGGTTGCTGTACAAAATCATCATAAGCGTACTGATCAGCAAACAAGATATCCGCTTGTCGCCCCCATACTTGTTGATCAATCGATTTTACATAAGCCATTTTGTCACCTAATTCCGTATCCTGACTGATGAGTTCCATTCCAAGCAACGCGTCACGTTCCGCCTGTTTTTGCCAATAGAGTGCGACCAGCTCATAGCGTTCATGGGGCAACTGCGTTTGTAATTGTTGTAGCCGCGCAGCACACACATTTTGCTGACGACACTGCTGCCAAAACTGCTCTATTCTCTCTCTCAGCGCTTTGCCTATTTCTGTTTGCAGTGTTTCACCAACGAGAGCCGACTCTTCATGGGTTGGATGATCGCGATTAGCCAACAAAGCAACACTACTTTGCTCTGGCAAACGCACCGTGCCCGGCAATGCAACCTCAATTCTATTGGGGGGTGTTTGGATAGTGGGAAATTCATCCCTCTTCACCCACCAATAACTTGCGCTGCCGACTAAGGCAACGCAGATCAATAACCTAACCCAACGCATCTAGCGGATCTCAGCTTTAACCGGGAAGTGATCCGATAAATTGTAATGCTGCCATAAACGCTCGTCCGTGGTTCTTGGCACCAGCACAGTATTGCGGTTTTGTTGTTCGCTTGGTTGTGCAAACTCTTGACTTACCACCACATAATCAAGGTACTCCACGTTTTCACCACCGGATAAGGGTTCTCCTGCAAAATCATTGATGCGCGGATCAAACGTTGATTCGGTATAGCCTGCGTAGCTAGGTTCGGTTGACGCAAGATTCGCGAGCATGTTTTGATAGTCATCGGCAAATTTACGTTTATTCACGTTAAAATCACCGCCATAAATCACCGTTTCTGTGCTGGGAATAGAGAATGATTGCGCAAAACTGCGCATCTGTCTGAACTGACGTTGGCGATAATCGCGAGCGGTATCGGTATCAAACGAGGCAGTATGCGTTGCAAACAGATGATAAGCCTGACCATTTTTGATGATTTCAGCATAATTCACCCCTTTATCAGCAAAACAGTCAGTTCCCGAGCAATCAGGGAAAACATACTGTCCTTGGTTAACAATTGGGTAGCGGCTGACGATGATCACTCCACCGTCATGGATATTCACCCCAGACTTATCGAGCATTTTCGTTTGGTACGGATACTCTTTTGCCAGCTTTCGAAGAAAGGCATCACGCCCCGCAGCAAACACTTCTTGCAGCATTACGGCATCATATCCTTTGATGTGTTGAGGGATGATAGCAAAACGCTCGGCAATATTTGAAGCAATCACAGGTAACGCCCAAACGTTATAGGTCATCACTTTTAAGCTCTCAGCGTCGGGTGTTTCTTCTGTATTCGTTGGCGTAATGGTGTAATAAATGTCGTCGTAACGAGTGGTGCTGACGGATTTAAACGCAAGCTCGGTTGGACGTTCAATCAACTGCGTTGAGTAATAACGGTGAACCGCACGATCATTTTGCCACTGAAGAGGCACATCTCGTGCTTGTACCCCATGCTCAATGCTTGAGTTATACCAATGACCTTCCATCTTCTGCTGTAAAGAGAAAACCTGCCCTTGCGGTAAAGTCACCATGGTTTCAAATTGGTACGTTTTGCCAGATTTCACCCCTTGCCAGCGGTTAAAGCTGAGCACCATTTTAGTTTCCCACGGGCCTAGCGTTTCACTGTGTTGCTGCCATTCACTGCCTTGTTGCAACTGATCAGATCCGGTCTGTTTCACGGCAATAGACATTGGCAGCGCAGAGTTATTAGTTAAATAAATATCGGTGTCCGCCAATACCGCATGAGCAGCAAGAGACAACCCAAATAGCATGACTTTATTAATAATCTTCACGTTTTCATCCTTTAACTGTGAAAAAATAAATTAAGCCATCCCCCTGTGAAATATTGATGTAAGAAATACGACAGTTTAAGTACTCCAAGAAAGGTCACGAAAAATATAAAAACTATTGAACGATTTATCGATATTTTTTCTTTCAAGGCAAATTTTAGCGTTATACTGCCCGCCCCAAATTGTGAGAGGATTTTTTGTGGAACGTGAAATGTCAGTGATCATTGGTTTGTGTAACCCTAAAAGCCCAACCAACGTAGGTGGTGTGATGCGCGCAGCAGGTTGCTACCAAGCGTGCGCGGTTCGCTACAGTGGTGAGCGTTATGATCGCGCAGTGAAATTTCAAACCGACACAAAAAACATTCAAAGTAAAATCCCGCTCACCGCGATGGTAGAGATCATGCAGGACTTGCCAAGTGAGATGAAAATCGTCTGTGTTGAACTGGCAGAAGGGGCCATACCACTGCCCGAGTTTATTCACCCGGAAAAAGCGCTGTATGTGTTTGGCCCTGAAGATGGTTCTATTCCACAAGAGATAGTTAACCAAGCCAGTGAGGTTGTATACATCCCAACGATTGGTTGCATGAATTTGGCCGCGAGCGTCAATGTGCTGCTGTATGATCGCTTAGCAAAATCCAAGCTCGATATTGATCACAGCCAACGTATTCTCGATAGCCGAGATGTGAAAAATCGTTTGAAATTTAAACGTGCTGATCAACCAGCCACTTAAGGCTGCAATCGAAGCCAATGAAACAAGCGAACGTTCTTCACTCAATAGAGCCTAACGCTCACTTATTTCATTGGCAGTCATAACGGCCAACTCTCGCTAACGAATATCCAACTGTTTAAGAACCGACGGATAACCCCAACCATCTTCGCCAACTTTAACTTCGTCTCCCGTTAAATAGTGATAAAGAGTGGGCGCAAGTGAGCCATTTTCGACTGAACCGAGCGGCGTGGCTTGATTGCCAATCGGACTCCCCCAAAAACCGATAAAAGCATCTTTTTCTAGATAGCTTTCACCCGCATGACGCCCCGGAACTTTAGTATTAAAGCCAACGCCCTCTTTAGGAAATAGGTTAATGGTGCCCGCACGGTCGTCTTCATAAATAGCAGCGAGCTGATTAACCGAATCTGGACGGGGCGTAAAACGTGTTAACTCTCGCCACTGCGCACTTGAGCACCACGTCTCAGCTTGATTCGCTTTAGCGTGATAAACGCAACGTTCGACGAGTTGTGCATAATGTTCTAGCTCGTCAGATGAAGGAGGCGACAAATAAGCATTTAGCTGCTGAACGCCAAGTAACAATGGCTGTTCCGATTTAGCAAAATAGCGCAGTTTATCACCCTTTTTTTCAATCCATTCATCCACTCGTTTACCTTGCCGCTCGCCAACCAACCGTACAGAACAGTCCGTTAAATCACATGGTTTTTCTCTCACGACTAAATAATCTAGGCTTTCAGCAAGTCGCGCTACGGTTTCATCGATCACATCAACCTGCTGCCCTGGCTTAGAATGGATCGGTTGCCAACGGATCAGCTCTTGATAAACCGGTTGAACTTCCCATCCAGCTTCTGCATTAAAGAAATCCATCATAAAATTTCCACCCGCAGTGGAAGCGACGACCACATCAATCCCTTTGTTTGACGGCGCGTTAATCGCATTCGTCATTTTTGGCCCTTCTCCCTCATCCGATGAGATTTTCTTCACGTTGAGTTTTATTCCCAGTTGTGAAGCTAGCGGCTCAAAGATCTGTTTTTCTGGGTTGAGGGAGAAATAAACAGGCGCTAAACCATGATCGCCGGCCATGCCCCATAACGTGCGGTCATATACTCCCGCGTATTGATAGGTTGCTTCTATTTGCGCTAGCCAGTAATCGAGGCGGTTTAGTTCCCCAGTTGGCATGATGACTTCATCGCTGAATGGGCCGCTAAAATGAGCAAAATGATCCGGCCATGGATTATAAATCAGCGTATAGTCGGGCATTCCTTTCAGTTCTTTTTGTGCAAGTTGTTTCAACTGGTGAGCAAGCACTTGATGGCGAGTCCAGCGAGTATAAAAATCCCACTTGCTTATCTGCTGATAGCGCGTGACCTCTTCAACTAATGTCGCTCGCAACTGTTGAAGTTCACGTTCGACAATCGCGCGCTCTTTCAGCTCACGCACACACCGCTTTTCACCAAAATCACGTAGTGCCTCACCCGTCCCCAAATTCACTAAACCATCATAAGTGGTGTGAGCATTCCAATCGTATTGCGCATTGCAGTTGAGGGTGTTGAGGTAAGCGAGGCGATCAAACATCGTTTGTACTTGGTTTTTAACCAGTAAGCGATCAAGCTGCAGTGCATCATTACCAAAAAAGTAATAAGCTCGGTCGGTTGGGCGATCAACAAAGTGGAAATTGGGTATGCCAGTACCACCTTGGCCGGACACCTTAGCTCCTGTTTTTATGATCGGTAAATTACGCACACTGATCGTTGGTGTTGATGAAATGCCCACTTGAGTAATAGAAGCGCGATGATCACGATACAAGCGTTTAAAAAACGGCAAGTAATGTGGATCGTGATAAGGCTGCTCAGCCAATATCTGCATGAAACGTACTTGCTTCTGATGTTCGGGTTGAACCACCGCCATTGAAGAAGGCTTAGTGCTCAATCGATTGTTGTGATCTTGGTGAGCTTTGCGGATAAATGGCTTACTCGGGTCAACCAAACCTTCGATCAGCCCTTGTTGCAAACCATCCACGGTGATCTGCACTGCCATACGACGTTGTTGCTGAGAGCGGAGAAACGCAATCAATGCTAGAGGATCATCATCAAATGCTTTTTGTAACCAGGAATTTAGTGCTTGTTCTCGCTCTTGCTGATAGACAAATTGGCGGTAGCCTTTTAATACGTTCATACGCACAAAATCAATCAAAGTAACCGTGATTGCCTCTGCTTTGTTGTTCACACGTGCTGTATTTTCTGGCTTTGCATCTTCTAATACCCCAAAAAGGGCTTGTTTCATCTCTCCTTCATCCATCCCATTAGCAGCCTGACTAATAATTTGGATCACTATCGGTTGGATTTTATTAATCAGTAATCGATCGGGTTCACTTGACGTCAGATATTGATAGTGATCCGGCAATTTCTCAAGCTGTTGCCACTCACCAATTTCAACCAAGGCATCATACACAGTCACCATGGCCGCAATAAATTGGGCATCCACTTTAATCCCTTCATGATGCCCTTGATCTTTAATATTTTCTTTTTGTTCACTCACCACCTCTTCCCCATAATGGTAGAGGCTATGCTCGAATCCCTTTAAAACCTTTGCGTCATAAACAGTACTTAAATACTGTTTAAATACATCATCATTTTCTAACCCCGTATAACGATCATAATATTGATATAAAAAAATAGCCCAGCGGGATGGCGTAAGTTGGGTTAGAAATTTGTGCAATAACGCGAGCTTTTGTTTTTGCATCTAAAGGCAACATAAGGATATAGCTATCGAGTGTTACCCCGGCGATGGTAAATAAGGTCGAATCACGGGCAAAGCGCGTTGAATAGCTTAAAGACGACGCCATTTGATTTTTCAATATTTGCGCCGAATTGAACAGCCCGCCAACCACAGGCGCATCACTGATAGCAGCGAAAGAAGTTGATGAAAGTAAAGAAGTTAAGAGTAACGCGATGGGTTTTAGCCGCCCAAAAGAATAAAATATCATACTGTTTTCCTACAGTTATTGCATGCGCACATTGTGGCAAGCTTACTCGTAAGGTCAAGCCGTAAGTTATATTTACGTTATAACTCGGCCATATGTCCATATCAAAAGTAATGATACCAATTAGGTATTCTATATTGGTTAATTCTATTGCGTTCTTAGCGCTTCGAATCTATAACAGTGGAAACAAAAATAATAAATAACACCCTCATTTAACGCTAGAGAAACTTGGCTTAATTTGTTTTTAACTTATTTAATTCGAGGTAATCATGCGTACCAACCAACCTGTCACACAAAAAGAAGTCAAGTTTCCACCTAGCTATAACTTATTATCGGTCACTAAACCAAACAGCCATATCACTTATGCCAGTAAAGAGTTTTGTGACGTGGCGGGCTACTCATTAGAAGAGCTTATCAACCAGCCTCACAACCTAGTTCGTCACCCTGACATGCCAGCAGAAGCGTTTAAAGATATGTGGGAGCATTTAAAACGCGGCCAATCTTGGATGGGTATCGTCAAAAATAGATGTAAAAATGGCGATCATTATTGGGTTGATGCGTTTGCTTCTCCGATAGTCGAAAATGGCAAAACGGTTGAATTTCAGTCGGTACGTTTGTGCCCAAGTCGAGAACACATCACCAACGCAGAAAAAATCTACGCGCAGCTTAAAGCAGGCAAAACACCCAGGCAGTTAAAGCTGCCTCGGACTCGCCTGTGGCAACGTTTGGCCATCGCCTTAGTCCCCATTGCAGGCATCAGCTTTGTGGCTGACACTCTTCTTCCGGGAATAGGCTTAGTATTGATGTTATTACTGTCCATGGTTGCAGGTTATTATTTAACTCGCCGTTTAGAATCGCTCAGTGCCGAAGCACGCAAGATATTTGATAACCCACTAATGGAATTGGTGTATAACGGCCATATTGATGACATTTCTGAAATCAAACTTGCGTTAAAAATGCGCCAATCCGAACTCAATGCTGTGGTGGGACGCATTCAAGATTCAAACCAACAAATTGGTGAAGCAGCCAATTCATCTTCAAAAAACTGCAAAACAACTGCGACCAATTTAGAAGGTCAAACACGAGAAACAGAACAAGTTGCCGCCGCGATCAATGAAATGCACTCTACCGCGAATGAAATTGCACAAAATGCGCAAAGTGCATCAGACGCAACAGAGAAAGCAAAATTGGCCGCCGAAGAAGGTATGGATTCGGTAAAAGATACATTGAATGCAATGCAACAGCTCGCAATCCAACTAGACAGCGCCTCATCGGTTGTCACACAATTAGCAGACCACGGAAAAACCATTGGCCAAGTGTTAATTGTGATCCAATCTGTCGCTGAGCAAACCAACCTGCTTGCACTTAACGCCGCTATTGAAGCTGCTCGGGCTGGCGAGCAAGGCCGTGGATTTGCGGTCGTCGCCGACGAAGTTCGCACCTTGGCACAACGCAGCCATGAGTCCACTAAAGAGATCCAAAATGTCATTGCGCTGATTCAAACCAGCACCCACCAAGCTGTCGATGCGATGCATGAAGGCGCACAGTTATCAAAATTATGTGTTAATAGTGCTAATGTCTCTGGCGATAAACTCAATATGCTACTTACACAAGTGATTGATATTACGGATAGAAATGAACAAATTGCCACCGCCGTAGAAGAGATGGCACGCGTGACTGAAGATATGAATTCAAGTGTTCAATCGATCAGTGATGTCTGTGTTGCGACCAATATTTTGGCCAGTGATACACGAGATGAATGTGAGGATTTAGTGGTAAACCTTAGCTCTCAAGGCACATTAGTTCGCCAATTCCGACGGTTATAATTTCATGTCCGACTAGCCTTCTAACGAGGGCTAGTCAGTTTAAAAAATAAAAGCAGTGTTTATAAATTATTACTGCTTCTATTTTATAGGGATAGCTAATCTATTGGAAATACAATTGGGGCATCAAGCACTGCCGTACTCACATTTTTTTCCATAGATTTATTTTGAATTTTTTTCACTGTATCAACTATCCAATTAAATACTCCAGGTCTGGTAAAACCAGCATAGAATGTCGCCTGATTATGCACCTGAGAATGGGAATTCACTCCCGTACTGGCAACACCATATACCTTTCCTTGGTAAATTAAAGGACCACCACTATCCCCTCTAAAAGTAGAATATTTCGTTATTACAGTACCAAATTCATTGACATTAAATCTAGAATCTGAAGAATCTAATGGTGGATTTTCAATAGCAATAGAATAACGGTTAGGCCTATAGTGCCCATGTTCCTGTCTGTGCTCATAAGCCTTTTCCGTGTAATTACAGACTGCTTGATCTGCTTGAGAATATTCCTGAGTAAAAAGATTGTTTGAAAAATATTTAGAGCTATGGCATCGGGCCATATCAACTTCACGCTCATAATCTGGAGAATTTTCCTTTGCAGCAACAATAGCAGGAATGGGCATACGCTTTAGACTTGAGGTTGAATAACCGATGGGGAAAACTTCTGCACCGAGAGGAATTGACTGATTTGCGACAGGTAAAAACGTAACCCCCTCTGGCATGCTTTCAAGTTCTACGATAGCTATATCATCAAATTCATCTTGGCCTATTCCATTACTAGGCTCGAATATGTGATCTGCTATATAGGCTTCTACTATTTTAACTTTAATACCTGGGTTCGGTATACGGCCATTCTCGTCAACCTCTTGAGATCCTGAATGTAAAAGATACGCATGATTCCCTTTTTGAGCGCCGAAACCGATGCAATGGTGTGCGGTGAGTACTGTTTTTGGCGCAATCAGCGTACCAGTGCAATGTGCGTCTTTTAAATAAACCATGTATGGCGCATCACTTGGTAAAACATCATTACCTTCAACAGCACTAGCAGGCAATGAATAGCCTCCTCCCACCAAGGTCAAGCCAATTAATATTGGTTTTGTATATTTTTTATTTTCCATTTAAATTTCCTCTTAATTTTATGATCTTTTAAAGTAAACGACAAAAATCAATTCTCCAGTGCTTACATAGCTTTTCACTAAAAAAACTCACGTAACCTATCGATATTCATAAGATGGTTACGCTATCTAAACTAATTATTTTACAGTACGACAG
>NZ_CAWNHY010000264.1:0-20347 GCF_963874335.1 Vibrio sp. V10_P2A27P122
ACTCATGATATCGTCCTTATAGTTATGCATGTTAATAAACCATTAACAAATGAATATGACAGAGTTTATACAGTAGCTGATAGAAGTAAAAATCGCTTGTTCAGATATTAAGAATCGGAATTTCCGAGTCAAGCATAACAATACAACGTATATTCCTTGGTTTTCACTATTTTCCCATTGTTGATTAGTTTTCATGCATAACAATTTTACAACAAAATAAAAAAGGTTCACAAAAACACAAAAGGCCAAGAACAACTTGACCTTTAGATTCCGCAAATATTTGAACTTAGTTGCTCGTTAGTTGCATGAAACCCGTCACCTTATGACTACCATCGGTGATAATGGGGCCTTCCCAATAAGGGATCAGAAAGGGTGACCACAAATCGCGATTCACCGCTTTCGTCACCAGATGAATATTATATTTAGGGATGTTTACCACCCATTGTAACGGGATGTCACGCTCATTCTCCGACGCGGCAGAAACGACAGGAACTAAATCAATTTCATCAGCAGATAGTGCGATCGTGGTGCCCGAATCTTTCACAATTGCCCCAAACAAATAGGGCTCTTGCTGAAAATAACGATAGCGATTAACCAATAAGGTTGTTTTGCTATCGAGTTTAACGAACAACTTATCCCATCCCTGTTTAGCGTTAGGCAGTAGATTATTACCCCACTCCTTGCTCAGCCATGCATTACCTGTGACTTGAATAGGTTGAGAGTTAACACCTAAGTTGAGCACACCTTTGACCTGCAAAAACGGTGCTTGGAGACTATATGAGGCTAAAGAAAGTGAATCATGCTTTTTTTGGTATCCCTGCTGACCAGGTAATACAAATGGCCCGGAAAGGTTATTTTTTAATGAGAGTGAAAACGTGTCCGTCGCTACATCTAATACTCCAGGAAATGGAGTCGTCCCCGGTGCGCGCCAGTTCCAATTATCAATCCACATTTTAAACGGTTTTAATTCTAAGCCGGCTTGACCAATTCCGCCCCGCGCAATCCGCTGTTCACGCCAGACTTCATTCTTTGAAGAGATCACCACATAAGCAAGATAAAGCTGAGGACTAAGCCATCCATTGGCATCTCGAGCTTCATTAGCGAGACGAAAATAACTCCACTGGATCCCATATTGCTGCCCATGTTCATCACTGACATTCGCAAAGTAATGCCACCACTCATGTTCAAAACCTTGATGAAAATTGAAATCTTGAGGAAGTCGTACCGGGCGATTAGGAAGCACGAACTCGAACGGGTGCTCCTTCGATATTGATGATGTATCCATTTGCTTAGAAGCTGTTTCAGAAACGGCATATTCTGAAATCGTTTGCTGTGCCTGCCAATACTGGTGCCACGAATAGAGGCCGAACAATACAGCAATCAACAAAGAGCACAAAAGTACGAGGTATCGTTTCATCATTTATAACGCGTCTCTAAATGAGCTAATCGGTGGCCTTCTGACCAAACGAATAACCGGGATTGCACCTGCGCACATCAAGGTCACCATCGCCCATGCTGCCGTTTTCAAATACTCCCCGGGGATCAACTGCAGTTGGATTGTCCAACCAAAGGATTGTTTAATCACGATGTCCACCACAAGACGAGCAAGTGCAAGCCCTAACGGCATCGCAATCACGAGCGCTATCGCCCCAAAAACACACAACTGCAAGCTGCCAATCACCACCAGCTCTTTACCAGAAACACCCAAACAACGCAGTAGCGAAACGTGTCGCTGGCGGGAAACCTCTCCGGCTAACGTAGCAAAGAAAATACCACACACGGCAATCAACAAAGTAATACGCCCGAGCGTATCGGCGATGGCAAAGGTTCGGTCAAACACCCGCATCGCTTGAGTATGTATGTGATTGTTATCAAAAATCCGCTCAGAGCCCAACCTAAATACCGATTCTAGTCGCTTCTTTAATCCTTGGTCATTCACACCTTCGTGCAAAACCACTCCTAGCGCCACATTTCCCGTACTGGCAAACGCAAATAACCAATTTTGGTGTGATAATAAGACCTGGTGGTAAGGGTTACCATAATCGTAATACACCCCCACGACTTGCCACTTTTGGCCCAAAGGCTCAGAAAGGTCAATAAAATCACCAGGCTTAATGCCTAATTTAAGCGCCATGGATTCACTGATCATCAAACTCTTTGAATGGTGTAAATCATACCAATAGTTAGGAACAGCGAGTTTAACCGTCAACGAGTCTAACTCACCATCGGAGATACCCGTGCTGACCACTTGCAATGCACCTTTGTCAGTGGCGAAATCTTTTTCCCAACGCCACCAAACATCATTGACCTCAGGCTGCGCTTTCAACCAACTGCTCATTCTTGATGCTGAACTATTGGTAGGATAGACATAAATATCGGCCGCTAAACGTTGGTTTAACCATTTTTCAGTAGTGTCTCTAAAGCTACCAACCATGGTTTCAATGCCAATATTCGCCGCCATAGCAATCATAAATGCCATAGTTGCGACACCGCGATAGCTCATACTAGCGGCTGCATCGGCAAAGAACCAACGCGCTTTTACCCAAGCGAGTGAGTAGGAAAAACTGTTGAACAGCGTCCAAATAAGATAAGGCGTAAACAGCGCAACACTGAGTAACATCAACGCAATAATTGCAAAACCAGAAAGTTGCGTTTGTGGAACTTGATACACGGCAATCGCCGCGACAGTCAATGCGCAAGCAACAAGGGCTTGCAGGCGAAATTCTGTGCCAGCAAATCGAAGCAAAGAGAGACGAGCCGAAAGACGAATAGGCTGCGATTTTAGCAACCGGACGAGGGGCCAAGCGCACGCCGCGAATGCACCAATCAACGCCATGGCTAAACTGTAACTACTCCACTGCCAATTCCAGCTAATCGATAAACCGACATTAGCATCATACAAGTCACCCAAACTGGCTGAAACCGCTGGAATAAGTTGATTGGCCAATAATAACCCCAATCCGTTACCGCATATCCAGCTAAGCAGGACCATGCCAAACAACTCAATCACCAATGCTTGGGTAAGCTGCCAGCCAGAAACGCCCGCTTGCCGTAATAACCCGACTAAAGGTTGACGCTGGATTAAAGATAAAGACATGGCTTGGTAGAATATGAATAGCCCGACCAAAAATGCCAACATACCCATTGCATTGAGATTGAGATGAAAAGCACGCGTGAGTGATTCCAGCTCAGTGCGAGAACTACGGACTAGCGTCAAACCATTAGGTAAATTATCTTTTAGTCTTTTCAGTTTCTCTGGCGGCATATCACCACAAGCAATAACAGATAAGCCCGAACTTTTCTTGAGCATACGCACCAAGGATAGATCCGCAATAACGCGTGTGCCGTTGATGAGATCTTGTTGATCGATCTGAATAGGACCTAACTTTGATTCATCATCAAGCACGATAAAATCACCCGTTTGCCAACCTTGGAGACGAGCGAGATCAACACTCACCAGAATAGGATACGGCGGATTCATCAATGATAATGTCGAAAATTCCGATAAAGGAAGGCCGCTATTGGTTGGCAACATCGCGACGGGATCAAGCCCAATCAGCGAAATATCCGTGCCATTTTTTGTCGTCAAACGATGGTTTTCAAAAGGAGCGCACTGAGAAAATCCATCACGGCGCAACTGAATATAGAAACCTTGGGGGATTTTATTGGCAATATGCTTGGAACGAATACGATAAGGTAATGGATTAGAAAACAGCTTTTCGCCATGTTCATAACTTTGACGAGCATGCTGGTTGATGGCCGTCACTCCCACCAACAATGAAACGCCAAGCGTTAAACCCAGCCATACTAGGATGATTTGTAAAGGATAACGCCGATAATGACCAAGTAGCGCCTTAACTACGGGCCATAACATGCAACAACCCTCCTTGTAAACGTACGCGACCATCCATATGCTGCGCGACTTTTTCACTGTGCGTCACCAATAATAACGTGCAATCCAGCTGGCGAGTTAAGGTCGTCAATAAACGCATCACCGCCTCGGCATTACGCTCATCAAGACTACCGGTTGGTTCATCTGCTAATAAAATCTTAGGCTCCATGTACAAGGAGCGCGCGATCGCAGCACGCTGCTGCTGCCCACCAGAAACCTCTTCAGGGTATCGGCCTAGCAACGGCATTAAATCAAGCGAAGAAAGAATTTGACGCAGTAAACCTTGGTCTTCCGGCATTCCTTTCAACTGACGACAAAAGCGAATATTATCCGCGAGATTGAGGGTGGGAAGAAGATTAAACTGCTGAAATATATGACCAATGTTATTTCGGCGATAAGCGGTACGCTTATTTTCTGACGTGTCATGCATGGCAAAACTTGGAAACCAAATTTCGCCAGAATCGACAATATCTAATCCGGCAATAAGGTTGAGTAATGTACTCTTACCCGAACCACTTTCACCCATCAATGCGATTTGGTCGCCTCGGTTTAATGTTAACTCTGCCCCCTGTAGCACGGGATGAAATTCATCGCCATCTAGATAGCCTTTACACAGGTTGGTCAGCTGTAACATCAAATCGCTCGCAATCGACTAAAATTGGATTGTGAATCTACACTAATTCTCCTGCAGTAGAAAGCATTTTGGATACCGGATCACATTATGTGCATCAAATTGCACCACCTAACTGCGTTGTGTCTAATTTTCAATCAAATTTCGCATCCACTTCTTGCTTTTCATTCGATAAAGAGAACCGCCCCATTTAATCAACTCTTCAACGAGAAACAATAAATAGATGGCTTCAGGCTTAGCCCCAAGCACAATCACACAAAATGCGGCTAACGGAATACCGATCAGCCACTGCGCGACTAAATCTTGATAAAGACAAAACTTTACGTCACCGCCAGCTCGCAACACGCCAACAATCACCGTCATTGGAATGGAACGTAAAATGATGCCAAGGCTCAGTATCACGATAAACTCTTCAGATAAAGCACGGGTTTCATCCGTCAAGGCGGTGAAAGAGTTCAGGATAGGGATCTGCACCACATACAAGGCGGCAGCGACGATCACGCCTACAAGAAGGCTGATGATAGTTAAACCTAAGGCTTGATAATAAACAGCATCGTACTGCTTAGCGCCAAGTTGGTTACCGACTAAAACCGCAGCCGCATTCGACATCCCAATCAGTAAACTCAATGAAATCGATTCTACTGGCGTCATCACCGATAGCGCCGCTAAGCCTTGCACACCACTCTGCCCCATGATGGCATGGTAGACAAATAAACCGCCTGCCCATGCAAGGAAATTAAAGGTGGTTGGCAAGGAAAGCTTCAAAAAACGAGAAATGGTAGGCCATTCAATGATGGCTCGGATATCGTCAATTCCAAACGCTAACAGATGTTTCTTGGCATAGAGGTAACCGTATAAACACGCGACTTCAATAAAACCACTGAGCACGGTAGCAATCGCCGCACCTTCGATTCCCATCGCGGGAAAACCCAATTTACCGAAAATCAGCACCCAGTTTAAAAACACGTTTGAAACAATACCAATACCGCTAAAAAACGTGCTGAGCCCCGGTTTATGCATCGCTCGCAGCCCTACCGCCATACTACTGACGCAAGCTACAGCAAACATACTGAGTGAGGTAATAATCAAATATTGGCTACCTAGCGCATTAACGGTCTCGGAATCCGTGGTTAGTGCCATGATTTGACTTGGAAACAGTAAAAATAGTGCCACCGTCATTGCAGCAAATAGGTTAGCGACTAACCACGTAAGTGCCGTACTTTCTCGCACGCCCTGTTTGTTTCCTGCGCCCCAATACTGAGCTGTTAACAGTGCGCCTCCGGTTGTCACGCCCACTAGCATGATGGTGGTGACAAAAGTTGCTCTAGCGGCAACGCCTACCGCAGCAATTTCAGCCTCACCTAATTGCCCTAGCATCAAAACATCCACTAGACCACGGCTAGAAAACATAATACTTTGCAAGGTGATCGGCAGAGCGATAGCCATTAAGCGACGGAAAAAATCGCCTCTTGTATGTAACACGATTTGCGAAAAAACAGACAACCGATCACCTCAAATTCAACACATTGATAGCACAGGAAAAATGAAGTCGCTATTATACGTCTGTGAGCATAATCTAACCATCTTATTTGAAGGGACCGTCATGAAAAAAGTGTTAGTACTCGGCGCATCAGGCTATGTCGGCTCACAACTGTTACCTTTGCTATTAGCGCAAGGTTTTCAAGTAACGGCCGCAGCTAGGCACATTGACTATTTAACCTCACGTGCCATATCTCATCCCAACCTTACCTTGCGTTATTTAGACCTTACCGATAAAGAGGCGACACTTGCGCTTATCCCACAATTTGAACTGGTTTATTTTTTAGTGCACGGTATGGCGCAAGGACATGATTTCGTCGACTATGAATTGTCGTTAGCGGAAAACGTTAAACAAGCCCTTGAGGTTAGCCAGGTCAAACACCTGATCTACTTAAGTGCGATTCAGCCACAAACCGGAAACTCAGAGCACCTCAAAGCACGGAAAATGACCGGCGATCTACTTAGGAAAAGTCCTGTACCAGTGACCGAATTAAGAGCCGGTGTCATTCTTGGACCGGGATCAGCCGCATTTGAAATCATGCGTGATTTTGTTTACAACTTACCGATGCTCATCACTCCCAAATGGGTTGATTCCAAAGCAAATCCGATAGCGCTGGAAAACCTCAATCATTATCTACTTGAATTAGCCAATGAGCAGCCCGTTGCACACCAATTATTTGAAGTCGGTGGGCCTGATACCCTCTCCTACCGCGAACAATTTGCCATTATTTGTCAGGCAACGCAGAAACCTTTTCGGTTATGGTCAACCCCACTATTAACCCCAAAAATGGCTTCTTACTGGCTAGGTCTTGTCACCTCCGTCCCCTCTAATATTGGCAGAGCACTACTTGCTGGTTTAGATCATGATTACATTGCCGACTCACAAGCCATTGAAGCACGCTATCCCCAGAAACTGACCTCCTATCGTGACGTTGTCACCAAAATAATCGAGCATGAAGGGGAATTTACACGCTCGCAGGTGTGGGGATTTGATCCAAGTGCCCTACAGCGTTGGCAACCCGGTTTTGGCTACTATCCTAAACAGGCAGGAGCAACGATTCAGACCAGCGCTTCTGCTGAGGCTTTATGGGATGTTATCCGAACCATAGGCAGCCGCCAAGAAGGCTATTTTTTTGCCAATGCACTATGGCGTACACGCGAATGGCTCGATCTTTTATTCGGTGGTGGCAAACCTGTGCGCCGCTCCCCTTGTGGCCCGGAACTGCAAGTTGGCGATTTTATTGATTCGTGGAAAGTGATCCGCTGCCAACCTCAACAGTTTTTGTCTCTTCTTTTTGGGATGAAAGGCCCAGGATTAGGGCGATTGGAATTTACCATTAAAGATCTAGGCGAAACGCGAGAACTCAATGTGACCGCATGGTGGCACCCCAAAGGATTCTTAGGGTTACTTTACTGGTTCGCGATGATGCCTGCCCACCTTTTTATTTTTAATGGCATGGTTAAAGCCATCGTCAAAAAGGCACAAAAAAAGAGCTAGCGAAATCGCTAGCTCTGCAACTTATTGAGTTTCAATTCCATACTAATCAATAGGAAAGCCTAATGGAATTTCAGCCAATTGCACGCCATGGTTGCTTGGGTATATCAAATATTCACCATGATATTTCACATTCGACTTATAATCGGTACGTTTGTGCACCATAAAGCCAGCATTGCTGGCTTTTTCGACGAAATCAGCATGATGGCCCCGTACAAACCAGTTCATCGGCTTCACGAGCAGTTCACCATCAAAGCATGATTCACACTGATTTGCGCACAAAGCCAATGAGTTTTGCCCATCGGTAAAAAGCTGTAATTTGCCTTCATTCACCAATGGATCACATGTTGTCACTTCCCAGTGAGCCGCTTCCATGAATTCCAAAAACGCGTCAATTTTCTTATCGGTAATGATGTTATCCGCCTCTTGCGCAAAAAACTTACCGTAAAATGCTGAGATGCGTTTGAAGATAAACAGTAATTCAGATTGGTTGCCTTTCGAACGTCCAGCTTTCTGCCAACGATTTAAATCATCCACCACACAGCGATGGAATCGTTGTGCTTTCAATGCCTTACTCACCCAATGCACCAAAAAGTGATTATTAGCTAAAGGCGCATTCACCAGCTTATTCGCTTGGTGTTCTGCTGTTAACTCTTGCAGCGCTGTATTCACTACACGTTGAATTTCGAGGTAATACTCTGACATTACGCCTTTCTTCCTAATGTCCAATAAAAAAGAGATGAAAGTACCGAGCACGCCGTCATGACCACAATCATCGGCCACTCAACATCACTAGGCATCATCGCGACAATCGCCGCAACCACTGAGCCTGTGCCAAAACGCAACGTTCCAGCCAGTGAAGAAGCGGTACCCGCCATTTTCGGATAACCACTTAACAATAATCCCATTGAATTACTGCCTATCGTTGACAATGTACCAATAAAAAGCACCACAAAAGGCACAATACCCCATAAACCAAGGTTGAGTAACCACGCGATAAATAGCCCGATACCTGCGCACAACTGAATCAATAAACCAAAGCGTAGCATGGCGTGGGAACCGACTCGTTTCACCATTCGACCATTCAAGCTGGTCATAATAATCATCGCGACGATATTGAGGCCAAACAGGTAACCAAATTGATCAGGATCGACTCCATAAATATCAATATAGACAAAAGAGCCTGCGGTCAAAAAGGCAAACATACCAGCGAACGAGAAAGCACCAGAAAAAACAAGCCCCATCGCGACTGGGTTACGGCTTAACTGCACATAGTTGCGAATGGTATTTCGAAAGCGTAGTGGTTGACGATTTTCTGCACTGAGTGTTTCTGGAATTTTCCAAACCACGAGAGCAATCACCACGGCGGCAAAAATAGCTAACACCCAAAATATCGAACGCCAACCAAACCAAATGGCCAAGTGTCCGCCAATCATCGGCGCAGCTAACGGGGCAACGGTCATCACTAAGGTGACAAAAGACATGGCGCGGGCAAAATCTTCGCGATCAAACATATCACGCACCACCGCTTGGATAACCACAGCCGCCGCTGCTCCAGCAAAACCTTGCGCAGCGCGAACATACGTTAACGCTTCAATACCCTGCGTAGTCGCACTCACAGTGGCAGCAATACCAAACAGTAATACGCCGATCAGCAACACTGGGCGACGGCCATAACTGTCGGCCAGCGGGCCATGCAATAGTTGGCCTATCGCAAAACCAGCGGTATAAGCAGTCAGCGTCATTTGTACCGCTCCAGCACTCACACCGAGATCTTTAGCAATCGCTGGCATGGCTGGCAGATACATATCAATCGCCAGCGGCGTTAATGCGCCAATCGCGCCTAATACTAAGAAGAGTAAAAAACTAATGTGCGGCGTATTATTCGCTGTAACAGGTTGAGATGAAGTCATAGTTCTCCAGATAAATAAGAAATGAAGTTGCAGTAAAGCTAGGCCGTTCAAGCCCCAATAGAAGCCACTTCTTGGTCAGTCAAATAACGGTATTCACCGGGCTCTAGTGCCTCATCTAGCACAATATGACCAATGCGCTCACGGTGAAGGCCAACCACTTTATTGCCTAAAGCAGCAAACATGCGTTTAACTTGATGGTATTTGCCTTCATGAATGGTCAGTAAACATTCATTCTCACCGACGACTTCCAATTGCGCAGGCAAGGTTGGCTCACGCTCATTACGCAGTTCAATACCCGTCAAGAATTGTTCGACATAATTCGCTTCAATAGGGTCTGCAAGCCAGACACGGTAGGTTTTGTCGCATTTGTGTTTTGGCGAGGTAATGCGATGAGACCATTGACCGTCATCGGTGATCAGAACCAAACCTGTGGTATCGACATCCAAACGTCCTGCAAAATGCAAGTCTTGAACATTCACTTCATCGAGCAAAATAAATGCCGTATGATTGAAGCCGTCTTCATGTGAGCAAACGTAGCCAGTGGGTTTGTGTAACATGATATAGCGCGGGCCATGCAAGATTAACTCACGGCCTTGCCACTCCACCTCACACTCCTGCGTCACCTGCAATGAACCACTTTTCTGCGTCTTACCATTTACTGTGACATCACCACTTTTGATGATCTTGGTGGCTTCTTTACGTGTCGCACCTAACGCATCACACAAAAATTTATCTAACCGCATGATTACCTCATCTAAATCAAGTCAGGTATTATACGCAGCTAAAATGAAATAGTTGATCTATTTCACTGTTTTTATCCAGCGTTCAACAAGAGAAAACGCGAGTTATGTACACACTTCGTCCTTATCAATCGGACTCGGTCAAAGCCGTGATCCACTATTTTCGTCATCACACTACGCCCGCCGTAATTGTACTACCGACGGGGGCAGGAAAAAGTTTGGTTATTGCTGAGCTAGCAAGGCTTGCCAAAGGACGAGTCTTAGTACTAGCGCACGTGAAAGAACTGGTAGAGCAAAACCATGCCAAATATGAGGACTACGGTTTGCAAGGCGCGGTATTTGCGGCAGGTTTAGGACGAAAAGAGACCGATCAACAGGTCGTCTTCGCTTCGGTACAATCCGTGGTGCGCAATTTAGATGCCTTTAAAAATCAATTTTCATTACTGGTGATTGATGAATGCCACCGCGTACCGGATGAGAAAAGTAGTAGCTATCAAAAGGTGATCACCCATTTAAGCGAGCTCAACCCGGGGATTAAAGTGTTGGGGTTAACCGCTACGCCTTATCGTTTAGGCATGGGCTGGATTTATCAATACCATACTCGCGGCCAAGTGCGCAGTGAGGAGCCTCGCTTCTTCCGTGACTGTATTTTTGAGCTACCGATCCGTTATCTGCTTGATGAAGCTTTTTTAACGCCAGCGCGAATGGTTGATGCCCCCGTGCTCAGTTACGATTTTTCGCAGCTAAAACCCGCCAATACCGGGCGCTACAAAGAAGCCGAACTCGACATGGTGATTGAGCAATCGAAACGTGCCACACCACAGATTGTTCAACAAATCATCCAACTAGCACAGCAAAAACAGGGAGTAATGATCTTTGCAGCCACCGTTCGCCACGCTCAAGAAATTGTGCAATTACTGCACAACAACGAAACTGCCATCGTCATTGGTGACACGCCGACCCCTGAACGCGACACCATCATCAAGCAGTTTAAACAGCGCCAAATCAAATTCTTAGTTAACGTGTCGGTATTAACCACAGGTTTTGATGCTCCGCATGTTGACCTGATTGCGATTTTACGCCCCACCGAGTCCATCAGTTTATATCAGCAAATTGTCGGACGTGGGCTACGCTTATCCGCAGGAAAAACCGAATGTTTGGTATTGGATTATGCGGGCAATAACTATGATCTTTATCAACCAGAAGTCGGTGAGCCAAAGCCCGATCCCAACAGTGAAATTATTACCATTCCCTGTCCGGCCTGCGGTTTTAATAACAACTTTTGGGGTAAACTCGATGCCGCTGGTTTTTTGCTTGAACACTATGGTCGACGTTGCCAAGGCTATTTTACAGACGAAGAAAGTGGCGAACGAGAACACTGTGGTTACCGTTTTAGAGCAAAATATTGCGGTGAGTGTGGGGCTGACAACGATATCGCCGCACGTATCTGCCATGAATGTGACGCAACACTGGTTGACCCTGATAAAAAGCTCAAAGAGGCACTCAACCTCAAAGATGCATTGGTTTTTGAATGTATCGAAATGAATTTGAATGTACATAAAGATGCAAGTGGAAAAGCGCAACTGCGCGTTACCTATCGTGGTGAGAACGATGCACAAGTCCACGAATTTTGGCCACTAACCACCAAGAAACAGAAACAGGTGTTCCACGACCAATTTGTGCGACCACACCTAGCCGATAAGCATCGCCCTTTTGATCAATCTTCACCAAGCAAAGTCGTGGCTCATCAACACCGTTTTCGTCCACCACAATTTGTCATTGCGCGAAAAGTGGGACGATTTTGGAAAATGCGCGATAAGATCTTTGAAGATGAGCTACAAAACCGATGATTCACTTTCTATTCATGTAAGGTCATTTATACTCTGTTCATCTTATTACAGGGGGGGCGCAACATGTTGTTCAAAAAGGGTAAAGCTTTCGCACGCTTACTGCTGCTCTCATCATTATCCTTACCCACTTTAGCTGCAAGCAGTGATGTACACGATTGGGTTCAAGACACTTATAAGCCAGGAACCAAGGTAGAGATTGATGAGGATCAAGACGAGGTCTACGCGGCAGTTCAAAAAGGTTTAATTCATCCATTGTCTGAGCTTTATGCCACGATAGATAAAGAACTCAATGGCCGAGTTATCAAAGTAGAGTTAGATGAAGATGATGGTGAATGGGTCTACGAATTAAAACTGATGCATGACAACCGAGTTATCCGCGTAGAATATAATGCAAGCACATTAGAACTAATGGCTATTCGTGGCAGGAACCTACGCGACATCATCAAAAAATAGAGAATAACCATGAAAATATTGGTAGTCGAAGACGATCCTCGTCTTGGGGAACAAATTGTAGAAGCGCTTGAACAGACCGGCTGGGTGCCTGAATTATCACAAGATGGCATTGATGCACTCTATCGCGCCACATCAGAAGAGTGGGATGTGATTGTGCTCGACCTCGGTTTACCCAAGCTCGATGGGCTCACCGTATTGAAAGGCATTCGAGATGAAAACATTAATACGCCTATTGTGATCCTCAGTGCAAGAGACGGTTTGACTCAACGAGTCGAGGGCTTAAATGCAGGAGCGGATGATTACCTCACCAAACCATTTGAGATAGTGGAATTAACCGCTCGTATCCGCGCACAACTGCGCCGAGCATCAGGTAACGCTTCCCCTGTGATGCAAATCGGTGACTTAAGCCTTGATACTCGAACCTCTAAAGTGATGTGGCAAGGTCAAGCGGTGAGCTTGACGGCACTGGAATACAAAGTGGTTGCCTACTTCATGCACAATGCCGACAAAGTCATTTCACGGACTGAACTGGTGGAACACATCTACAAACAAGATTTCGATAGAGACTCCAACACCATCGAAGTGTTTATTGGCCGCATCCGTAAAAAAATCAATAACAACATTATCAAAACCGTGAGAGGACTGGGATACCAGCTTAATGCAAAATAAAACCTCGGCCTTAAAGCGCCTCAGTTTAAAAAGTCGTTTACTACTCGCGGCAACGTTTTGGTTAGGTACCATGATTTTAGCGGCGGGAATTGGCATTCCCACACTGATCAAAGACTACCTAGTCAATGATGTGCAAGGTCAGCTACGCTTAGCGATGGATGAAATCACAGCGAACTTGGAAGCAACACCGCAAGGGAATCTAGTGCTATCGTCGCGCCTTTCAGACCCTCGTTTTAGCCAACCCTACAGCGGCCTTTATTGGACGGCCTCAAGCCATGATCAATCGCTTCGTTCTCGATCATTGTGGGATAAGCGTCTTATCAGCGAAAAACATGGCTTGAAAAGCATCGTCAAAGGCGCAAGAGATGAAAAACTGATCGTCATTGAACAAATCATCTACTTACCAGATTTCCCTTCTCCTATCACCATTACCATCGGTCTTGATGAAGCACCATTACAAGACACTTTAAACAGCGTAATTAGCCAATTGTGGATGATACTAGGTCTGCTCTTCAGTGGTGTATTGGTGCTGATTGGCTTGCAAGTCAGTTGGTCATTACGGCCGTTAGGGAAAATGCAAAAAGAGCTGGCCGCATTGCGCAAAGGTCAACAAGCCAGTCTCAGTGACGAGTACCCAAAAGAAGTCTTTCCGTTAGTCAATGATTTGAATGCACTGTTATTCCACTATCAAGAATTGCTTGAACGTGCACGTAATCATGCAGGCAATCTCTCTCACGCTTTAAAAACGCCGATTTCTGTACTGCGCAATGAGATCGATCATCTTGATTTCGCACAACAGCAGAAACTCAGAACACCGATTGAACAGTTACAAAAGCAGATTGACTACCATCTAGGGCGCGCGCGCATGGCTGGCTCAATGAATATTCTTGCGGTAAAAGCCAATCCAAGCGAACGGGTAGATGCTATTTCTATGGCATTTGACAAAATTTACGCACAGCGTGAAATCACGTTAGTTAATGAGTTGGATTCTGATCTAGAGGTTGCCGTTGACCCAACCGATCTCGACGAGATGCTCGGCAACCTACTGGAAAATAGCTACAAATGGGCAGCTTCTTTGGTTCGAGTTCACGCAAAAAATCGAGAAGAAGGCTGGGTAGAAATCCACATTGAAGACGATGGCCCAGGTATTGCTGAGCAAGATCTGGCTAAAGCGGTACAACGTGGCGTGCGCTTAGACGAAACAACCTCTGGATCTGGGCTTGGGTTGAATATTGTCAGTGAAATGGCGCACAGTTATCGCGGTACGCTAACCCTATCGACTAGCACCATGGGGGGGTTAAAAGCGGTGCTAACTTTTCGTTCGGTTTAATGGACGAAATCGAACTCGACATTAAGCAATAAAGACTGTCACGGTCCTTCGTAACACTGCAATAAATCGATGCTGCAAGGGATTTTCTATTGCCCCATCTTAGATAGAGTGCTAGTATCCGCGCTCGTTTTGTTAGTAATCATTGATTCACTATCAAAGCTATACCACATCAGCAAGGTCGCATTGCAGATGTGAAGTTTATTTTTACTAATTTGAGTGTAAAAACTATGAAATTCGAAGCAGTAGTACGTACTGAACTAGGTAAAGGTGCGAGCCGCCGCCTACGTCACGCGGGCCAATTCCCAGCAGTTGTTTACGGTGGTGAAGCAGCGCCAGTTGCTATCGCACTGGATCATTCTGACGTGATCAACCAAATGGACAAACCAGAATTCTACGAAGCAATTACTCTAGTAATTGATGGCGCAGAAGTAAAAGTTAAGCCACAAGACGTTCAACGTCACGTGTTCAAGCCAAAAGTTGAGCACATGGACTTCATCCGCATCTAATTTCCTACCAAGGAATTAGTTGGATAAAATCCAACCTTTTGCATAAAGACTATCGGCCTTACCATCCGAGAAATCTAAAAATTCGAAACCCCGATAGCTACCAACTATCGGGGTTTCACCGTTTTATAAGACCGTGTTATAACGGAAAGTCATTCAAACAAGAACATGGCTATTATGATCATCACGATTTCCCTCCCCTCATTGATTCATCGGCTTGGTGGAGAAAATGCGAAAAAAGCAAAAATGCTGGCGAGAGAATATCAGTGCGACCTGAAACGAATACGACGTTCCAGAAATTGGCAAATCAGTGGTGAGATAACGCAACTTGAATTATTGGCAAATCGGCTCAGAGAACTTGATTCACTGGTCATGCAATTTTTAATAACGAGACTCAAAGACAAACTGGCAGAATATCAGGAACAGCTTGAACCCAAATCAGCCAAGTTGGTAAGGCTTGTTAAACAAAACCCATCAATCACTCTCGCCGAACTTATGCACATCACGCACTGCACAATCGCAGAAGCACGCACCGCTCGTTTCAACGCAGACAGTTTTTGATTTAAGCAGAACGTAAAGACGAGAAGTAAGACGGGTATCTTTGGCGAATATAACGCTGTTCTTCAACCATGTGCTTAAAAGCAGGACCATTGGATAGTTGAACCACGACTTCATCTTGTTGAAAGCGCAGTACTTGACCTGCAATTTTGACTGTATTATTGCTGCGTAGCTGCACCGTACCAGACATCGATAGACCACAATATAAGGTAGTCACTCTCGGCATTGAAATACGAATGCCTTGCTCTGATATTTCACAGACATGGAATAGCTGATCATCAATTTTTACGGTAGGTCTTGCCCGCTTTGGATACTTTAAGCGGTAATATTGCCGTTTCTGTACAAAATCTGCATTGTCCATGGCGTCTATGCATCCTTTATCAAGGTTAATTACTTCTGCGTCATCATGATGCTACGCAAGTGTTGAGAGTCTACCATTTATTATCGGCTTCTGAAGTAAAAACATAATAGAAAGATAGGCAACCGCTATGAATCACCAATTCATCTCATTTGTGAACTCAAATACAATTGGTCAATAATGTAGGAAATTTATCACTGATCACGATAAACGTGAGATAAATCACTCTAAATCCTATATAGTGCACGGCTAAAATTAAGAACTGTAGGCTGTCTGCTTAAGGAACCCGTTAAATGTCATTTTCATCTCAAGGTTTTGCACCTGAACTTGTTAAAGCGCTTACTGAATGCGGCTATGAAAAACTTACCCCCATTCAGCGTCAAGCCATTCCCGAGGCTCGTAAAGGGCATGATATTTTTGCAACGGCGCAAACTGGCACAGGCAAAACCGCAGCATTCGCACTGCCCGTTATTCAACATCTGTTAGATAGCGGCAAGCAACCTTCGCCTAAAACAGCGCGAGGCTTAATTTTGGCACCCACGCGTGAATTAGTGGCGCAAATTGCCCAGAACATTAAAGACTACGTCAAGTACACCAAACTCAGTGTCGCTGCTGTTTACGGTGGAAATAAAATGTCTTCTCAAGTTCGTCAGCTTGAAATGGGTGTGGACATTTTGGTCGCGACCCCTGGCCGACTAGAAGAGCATTTAAGTGAAGGTAATGTTTCACTCGCCAACCTTGAGTTTTTGGTTTTCGACGAAGCAGATCGAATTTTAGATATGGGATTCATCAATCCCGTGCGTAAAATCATGCTGGAAGTAGAAACCTCACCGCAAATCATGATGTTCTCGGCCACTACATCCACTCAGCTTAACCAACTGGCGGGCGATATTTTACGCAAACCCAAACGCATTAATGCTGATCGTGCCAATACCACGGCCGCAACAGTGGCGCATGTGGTTTACCCTGTCGATCAAGAGCGTAAAACGGAACTGCTATCTGAACTGATTGGCCGCAAAAATTGGCAACAAGTCTTAGTATTTGTGAACTATAAAGAGACGGCTAATGAAGTGGTTAAAGAGCTGAAACTGGATGGCATCAAGGCCGTGCTATGTCATGGCGATAAAGCACAAAGTGCACGTCGACGCGCTCTTGAAGAATTTAAAGAAGGCAAAGTGCGTGTCATGGTTGCGACCGATGTGGCTGCACGTGGTTTAGATATCGTCGACCTGCCACACGTGGTTAACTATGACATGCCATTTCTTGCCGAAGATTATGTACACCGCATAGGTCGTACTGGTCGTGCTGGCAAACAGGGACATGCTGTCTCATTTGTCAGCCGCGAAGAAGAGTTGACTGTTGTTCAGGTTGAAAACCTTATCCAACAACGCATCCGCCGTGTTGAACAGCCAGGTTATGAACCTAAACAGCGTGATGCCTACATTGAAAAACTTCACACAAAAGCGGCGTACAAAGATCGCCAAGGCCGTCGTAACAACCCAAATGACGAAAAGCCGGATCAAGCCTCAGCAGAACGTCGTTTGAACATGATGAATCGACTAAAAAATCGTAAGAAGTAAGCCATAACAACGAAAGAGCTGCAGCAATGCGGCTTTTTTCATCTCTGTGCATCCTATCTATGCTTCATCATCCCAAACGGTCATCTTTATTGGTTTCAATCCGTAAGTAGCACTGTCGTCAATTGCACAGCAAAGTGAAATAGTGAAGATTGTAATTAATGTGTATGCTAGAGCTCTTGTCTCTCAACACGGATTGATTAATGAGCAGTACTTTACTTCTGGCATTTATACCAACATTCTTTTTTGTTTCGATTACTCCAGGTATGTGCATGACATTGGCACTGAGTCTTGGGATGAGTATTGGTTATCGCCGAACTTTATGGATGATGATGGGAGAGATCGTCGGTGTGGCGTTCGTTTCCATCGCAGCCGTTTTGGGGATGGCTTCGATTATGCTCAATTACCCTTGGCTCTTTACCGGATTCAAAACCATCGGTGCCATCTATCTTGGCTATATAGGCATTCAGATGTGGCGCTCAAAAGGCAAGCTTGCCCTCAGTAGCGACTCACAGGTCACTCCCCATAACAAAGACTGGGATCTTGTCATGCAAGGTTTTGTGACCGCGATTGCTAACCCTAAAGGCTGGGCGTTTATGATCTCCCTACTTCCGCCTTTTATTAATAGTGAAGCACCACTTGCACCTCAACTATTACTGCTGGTGTCCATTATTATGGTCTCAGAATTTGTCTGTATGACACTTTACGCAACAGGTGGCAAGGGGTTAAAACGAGCTCTAGGGCATTCAAAAAATGTGCGTCTAATGAACCGTATTTCAGGCTCATTGATGATAGGTGTTGGATTCTGGTTATTGATGAGTTAGTCGTTAAAGTAGTAGGCTCTGACTTTTGGCCAGAGCCTTAACCGTTAATTTAAAACTTTAGCTAATCTAAAACATTAGCATTCAATGCCTTGAGCAATACAATCTCTCGATTGATACGCTGTTTTTCAGCATCAGAAGCTTGGCTACTTTGCAAAATACGCGCATTGATTGCCTCTTCAGCCGCGGCCTTATTGGTAAAAAGCAGTGCTTTAACATTGATCGAGGCGATATTGCTATAACGCCCATCATCACTACTTGGTACATCAATTTGGCCACTATTAATTAGAGCTTTCACGATGGCACGTTCCGATTCATACCCTTGCAAACCTTCCAGCTTCCAACGTTGCATTGGTTTCCCTTCGTAGCGGCCTTGTTTCTCTTGGGTGAGATAGCGGATCGTTAGGTTTCTAATAGTTCCTTCCTCTTCGCCATATTCCGCTTCCGAGTCAAAAATAATCGGGAATGACCGCCCTTCAAGGCTACCCCCTTTCTGCGTCAAATGCCCCATTCGGTAACTATTCATACCCAACCGAATATCACTAGTATCATCAATCGGTTGTCCACCAGCAAAACGCAGATCTTTAATTCGCTTACCCGCAGGTTGAGTAAGATCAATGGTGTAAGTGACACCCGCAAAAAAATCATTGGTTGAGTATTTCGATGCGCGCCGCTTTGGATCAAAGCTATAAGTCACATCGCCTGGCGAGACGGAATTGAAATACCCAGCGGCCCATTCCATGTAGGTGCGCAGCTCTTTACCTGTCATTTGGTAAACCGTAATTTCACCACCAGCATATTGATAGTTAAACGCGATATCTTTTGCTTTGATTGGGCCAGTATCAAGTTGAGCTTGGTCATTATCAATTTGCAGTGCGATCACGTTTGCTTTTGGCGCGTAGAAAAAACTGGCTTCCTGAAACAGCGCACTGATGCCGGTATCTTGAATATGCACTTGAGGGATACCGCGTATTTCATCATCAGGAACCAAGTCGACTCCGTCAAGTATCGCAATTTCGCGATTGGCATTTTCTCGTAAGCGTTGATGATAAGGTGCGTACAGCGTTTCCATTTTCGAATCAGAATCAACACCTTTTATAGGGTAAGTGAAGCTGTCTTTATGAACGAGCGTGTATTTGCCATCCTTTTCTTCAAATTGGAAATCGATTCGAGATAAAACGCGTCCATATTTGTCAGGCTCGGTAATGATGACACCGTTTACCGTCGCTTTATCAATTTTAGTGTGCATGTGGCCAGCAACAATGGCATCGATTTCCGGGTTAGCATTGGCAATATCAGATACGCCCGTATCTTTGATGTCGTTTTCGTTATCCAGCCCCATGTGCGCAACCAAAACGATCGCATCGACATCATTTTTTATCTGCCCAATCACTTTTTTCACTTCAAGTGTTGGGTTAGTGAAGCTCATGCCTTCAAGGCGATTCGTGCCTTCAGCAAACACTTGCGTCATCGGAGTATCCATTCCAATAATACCGATTTTGACGCCATTTTTTTCAATAATTGTTGCGGCGGGTAAGAATGGATTGCCATCGGGCCTCTGAATATTCCCGGCTAACGCTCGGCCTTTAAATTGAGTCAGGGAGCGATTTAATACCGATAAACCAAAATCAAACTCATGGTTACCCAGCACCCAAACATCGTAGTTCATCTCATTAAAACCGAGCATCATAGGGTCAACGGCTTCATGCTTAAACGTTTCAACAAAGTTTCCCTGAATCGTATCTCCCGCATCCACTAAAATAACGTTTTTATCTTGCTCTCGTATCTGTTTAACCTTGGTGGCGATTTGACTTAGGCTCCCCTGCATATTCAGTTTGTCAGCAGCATAATCCCATGGCATAAAATGCCCGTGAATATCGGAAGTACCAAGAATGGTAACCTGATGAATATCGCCATCAGCAGCGAAAGAAGAAGCGGCAATAGAAGCAAGTATTGCGCTAGTAACAATTTTTAGTTTCATAACATACTCATACGTATAAACAGGCTTTCATTAAAAC
>NZ_CAWNHY010000265.1:0-20325 GCF_963874335.1 Vibrio sp. V10_P2A27P122
ACGGTATGCTGCCTTAAGTTAAGTGTTGACTAATTTCACCGTTTTGCTAAATGGAAAAAATCGATTTTGCTCATCGGCACAAACTATCGATATTACAAATAGTTAATTTTTATCAAGGGTAAATGGCAAAATCTTTTATCAAAACGTCTCATTTTTGAATCAAACAACACGTTAAGAACACGATGTCTCGCAAGATTTTACAGTTAATATCATTTATACCTTAAACATTGACCGTTGTATTAATAAGGACTGGGCATGGTGAATTCGCCACTGTTTTCCGAGATTATAGAAAACCCAGCACTGATGCGCAGCTTGTTGGAGTCATTACCCGAACCCACTTTTCTGATTAACCGCGATGGCGTATATGTGGAGGCCTTAGGAGGCACGGATCGCAGCCGACACCACGACCCAAGGGTTCTCATTGGTCTCAATCTATACCAGGTATTACCCGAAAAAAAAGCCGCTTGGTTTCATCAAATTATCCAAGAAGTCATTGATAACGGACAAATGCGAGAGTTTGAATACGATCTCGACCTAAGGGTAATTGCTCAATTTAAAGGCAGCTCTGGCCCTATCGATATTCAGTTTTTTAACGCATTGGTCATCCCGCTGAAAAATACTGAGTACGTGCTATGGATTGTGAGAAATATTACCGCTTATAAGCGCACGTTAGAACGGCTTTCTATACACCAACTTGAGTTAGAAAAACTGACCAATGTGGATCATTTAACTCAGGTCTATAACCGTTATGCGATGGACTCATTGCTGCCCAAAGCGTTAGATAAGATCAAACGTGAGCAAAGTAGTGCTGCAATTTTCATGATCGACTTAGATTGCTTCAAAGAATATAACGACCACTATGGCCATGTGAATGGCGATACTGTGCTGCGCAAGATAGCGAGCACTCTGCAGCATTGGAAACGTAAAGATGACCTCTGCTTTCGCTATGGAGGAGATGAATTTCTACTATTTATTGCGGATATTGATATTAAACAGTGCGAGCAAAAAGCATTACAACTACTTAGTGAAGTGAGAGAGCTGCAAATCCCTCACCGCTATTCTCGTGTCTCATTGTATGTATCGATTACTATCGGCATCCAATATTGCGAACACATACCGACTGGCATGACGCCAGAACAGTTTGTATCAACGGCCGATAAAGCGCTGTTTCACGCGAAGAATCAACAGCGCGGAACTATCCATATACTACACAAGGCTTAGTCGATGGTGTGATGATTAGCCCAACGCTGCGCGGCTTGGGCATCTGAATCTCGAGACTCCACCCAGCGTGTTTGTTCGGTGGTGCGCTCTTTCTTCCAAAACGGTGCTTTGGCTTTAAGGTAATCCATAACGAATTCGCACGCCTCAAAAGCCGCACCACGATGTGAGCTCGACACGCCTACAAACACGATTTGATCGCCAATGTCTAAATCACCGATTCGGTGGATCACACGGATTTTTTGCACCGGCCAACGTGCCTGAGCCTGATCACAAATATCACTCAAAGCTTTTTCTGTCATTCCCGGATAGTGCTCAAGCGTTAAGCCAATAACATTATCACCTAAATTCATATCACGAACTTTGCCAATAAAGGTAACCACAGCGCCAGCGGAAGTACCTTGCGACAAATCACGGTATTCTGCGTCTACCGAGAAATCTGATATTTGAACGGAAATACGGCTATCCATCACTAGCCTCCGGTTACTGGAGGAAAAAAAGCCACTTCATCACCATCACTTAACGGGTAATCAAAGGCAACGATGGTTTGATTGACTGCCACCAGCAGTTTTCCCGGTTGCAAGGCTAAATCCCATTTCCCAGGCTGCGAGGCTAAGTGGCTATGCAGCGCTTCAACCGTAGCAAACTGTGCCTTGAGTTGAATACTGTCTTGGCCGATCAACTCACGAGTTTGAGCAAAAAAGAGGACATTAATCATGCGTGACCTTTTGTTGTGGCTGAGCGCTAAAGTAACCAGATTTCCCGCCGCTTTTTTCAAGTAAGCGCACTTGTTCAATCACGATATCTTTTTGTACTGCTTTACACATGTCGTAAATGGTTAACGCCGCCACCGATGCCGCAGTTAAGGCTTCCATTTCAACCCCTGTTTTACCGGTTAATTTACACAATGATTCAATTCGAACTTTGCTTTGTGCTTCGATGGCTTCAAGCTGCACTTCTACTTTAGTAAGCAGCAATGGGTGGCACAGTGGGATTAAATCCCACGTTTTCTTCGCCGCTTGAATGCCCGCAATTCTTGCGGTGGCAAACACATCACCTTTGTGGTGTTGCCCAGAAAGGATCAGTTGCAGCGTTTGTGGTGACATCTTCACAAAGGCTTCCGCACGTGCTTCACGTACGGTTTCAGCCTTGGCAGAGACATCGACCATATTGGCTTCGCCTGAGGCATTAATATGAGTAAATTCGCTCATTGAAACCCCGTTAAACCGAAAGATGTGGCATAAAGTTGCATGGGCGATGGCTGGCATCTAACTGCTGTTTGATGATTTTCGTCCAACCGGTTTTGCACGCTCCTGTTGAACCTGGCATGGCAAAAATAACCGTATGGTTGGCAAAACCTGCAATGGCGCGAGACTGAATGGTTGAAGTGCCAATTTCATCGTAAGAGACCAATCGGAACAGCTCGCCAAAACCTTCAACTTCTTTATCAAACAAGGGCTTTAATGCCTCTGGTGTGCTGTCGCGTGAGGTAAAACCCGTTCCACCCGTGATCAGCACGGCTTGCACGTTTTCATCCGCGATCCACTGAGACACAATCGCGCGAATTTTATACTGATCATCAATAACAATCTGCTTATCGGCCAGAATGTGTCCCGCTTGTTGAAGTTGCTCAGCTAAGTAACCGCCTGAAGTATCGTTTTCTTCAGTACGAGTATCGGAAACCGTCAGTACGGCAATATGTGCTGGTTGAAATGCGCTTTCTGCGTGACCCATGTGTTCACCTACTGTTCAAATGTGTACCACATCACCCGCTAAACAATAGCCAGTGACAAAAAGAATTTAGCCGCCAATGGAGGCGAGATTAGGCGTCATACCCGTATTGCCATCTTGTAAAAAATGGCTGACCGACTTGGTCTGTAATTGCGCTTGAATTCGCTCAATTAAGGCTTGCTGTTGATTATCTTGGGCGAGCAGATCGCGTAATTCAACGCCTTGCTCACCGAAAAGGCACAGGTGTAACTTCCCCTTTGCCGAAACACGTAAGCGGTTGCAGCTATGGCAAAAGTTTTTCTCATACGGCATGATAAGACCGATTTCACCTTGGTAATCGGCATGAACAAATACTTGCGCTGGCCCATCATTGTGAGCTCGGGTTTTCAGCACCCAACCATTGGCAATCAGTTGATTACGAATGGCAACACCTGAAATATGGTGACGCTCAAACAGCGAGTCCATTTCACCAGTTTGCATTAGTTCAATAAAACGAAGTTGAATAGGGCGATGTTTAATCCAATCTAAAAAAGCAGGTAACTGCTGATGATTAAGGTCTTTTAGCAGCACAACGTTGACTTTAACTTGCTGGTAACCGACTTCAAAAGCGCGATCAATCCCCGCCATCACTTGCGTAAATTTGTTTTCACCCGTGATTTGGTGGAACATTCTTGGATCAAGACTATCGACACTGACATTGATATGCGTTAACCCGGCCGATTGCCAACCTTCTACTTGTTTGGCCATACGGTAACCGTTGGTGGTGGTCGCCACTTTCTCTATACCAGCGGTATTCGCCACACAAGCAATAATGTCGTTAAAGTCTTTGCGCAAAGTCGGCTCCCCCCCTGTGATGCGTACTTTCGACGTACCACAGTCGGCAAAGGCTCGCACGACGCGTTGTATTTCAGGAAGGGTTAAAAAAGACGAGTTTTTCTGCCCCGAAGGTTGATAACCATCAGGCAGGCAATATGTGCATTTAAAGTTACAGACATCTGTAACAGATAAACGTAAATAATAAAATTTACGTTGGAATCTATCTTCGAACTGTTGCGCCACGGAACACCTTTCCAAATACGGGAGGCATAATCATTTCCAATTATGCCCTTGTGGTATTAGACCACTGGCTTAACCACCCTATCTCACAAAAATGAGACTTAGCCAGTTAAGCTCGGAGCTATGGCAGCCGTTGAGGTAGTATAATTAACTATCTCTACAGCAGCTGATAAGTAAAATACTTAATATTAGTAAGTGATTCTACCCTTATCGTAAAAAAAAAGAGTCCATTACCCAATTTACCTCCTAATGAGTATGGGTTGTGAACAAGCTGATTTAAATTGTAGTTAATTATTAAAAAATAAGAAGAACAGATGACTCTATACACTTCAAAGAAAGTCGTCGCCATTGGCGGAGGACATGGGCTTGGACGCATGCTAGCGGCGTTAAAAGATTTTGGCTCCAATGCGACAGGGATTGTAACCACCACAGATAACGGCGGTTCCACTGGGCGCATTCGCCACTGCCAAGGTGGCATTGCATGGGGCGATACACGTAACTGTATCAACCAGTTGATCACTGAGCCTTCCATCAGTTCGATGATGTTTGAATATCGCTTTAAAGGTGCGGGAGAACTCAATGGCCATAATCTCGGTAATTTGATGCTGACTGCATTAGATAACTTATCTGTGCGCCCTTTAGACGCGATCAACTTGATCCGCAACATGCTCAAAGTCGATGTTAATATTTTACCTATGTCAGAGCATCCTTCTGATCTTAGTGCACTTTCTATGGATGGTCACTGGGTCACGGGTGAAACGAACGTGGACGAGATGACGGAAGATTTAAGGCGCTTAGATTTATCACCTGAAGTGCCAGCAACCAAAGAAGCCATACTCGCCATCAGTGCAGCAGACTGCATCATCCTTGGCCCGGGAAGCTTTCTCACCAGTGTGATGCCACCACTACTGCTGCCCGAAATTGGCAATGCCATTGAGCAAAACGTAAAAGCAAAGCTGATTTTTGTTGAGAACTTGTCTCCCGAGCAAGGACCTGCTGGTCGCATGTCGCTACGGCAGAAATTGGAATGGTGTGAGCGCGCCTGCCACGCGCGAAAAATCGATGTGGTGATCGGCGATACACCACATCCGGAGCTGGCTGAACACTGGCATTGTGTCACTACAGAGCTAGCATCATCCAATCGTGACTGGCGGCACGACCGAGTTAAACTTCAAAAAGCCATTGAGAATCAACTCACAAGCTAATCCATCAAGTGGCAGTAGCAACGATGCGTCTCTTCGATAAGAGCGCGCATCGCCGCCACTTCTTCAGCCTCATCAAAAATGCAGTTTGCCTTTCCTTTGCTATCGATATCCACCGCTTTAGCGCACAGTTTATCCGCACCAAAGCTGGCGGCACTGCTTTTTAGAGCATGGCTGATGTCTTTTAAATATTCGATTTTATCCGGCAGATTTTGATCAGCTAGCTTCTGTGTATAGGCGCTCAGCTCGCTGAGAAAAATATCGAGCAATATTGGCACATTCTCTTCTCCAATTTCTTGGGCCAAATGCGCAATTTTGTTTTTATTGATCAGTTCCATATCTCTATGAGTTCTCTCTACTGTTCCACGCTTGAAGCTTGCGGTAGATCGTTGAAGGGCTAACGTCTAAATAACTGGCTGCTTTAGGAATATTACCATCACACGCTTCTATCGCTTGTTCGATGGCTTGCTTTTCCGTCATCCATAAAGGAAAAATATCGTGCACGGTTATATTTTCCTTGCGCGTTTCCGTCGTTAGGTTTGCTAATCGGATCTTGTTATCCACGACTTGATTTAGCGGTGGCGGTAACATGCTCAGTTCGATCTCGTTGCCGTGGTTCAATACCACCACATTCCGCAACACGTTTTGCAGTTGACGCACATTACCCGGCCATTCATAGCGCGTAAAACGCTCCACAACCTCTGGCGCTAAGCGGACAAAACCTTTGCCTTCTTCTTTAGACATAAAGCCGAGCAAAGAGTAAGCAATTTCAATAACGTCATCGCCTCGCTCGCGTAGCGGTGGTAAATGCAATGGGATCACATAAAGACGATAGTACAAATCTTCACGAAAACGACCCTCTTGTACCTCTTTCCATGGATCGCGGTTGGTAGCGCAGACAAAACGAACATCGACACTTTTCATCTTCGATGAGCCCACTTTCTGGAATGTGCCCGTTTGGATAAAGCGCAACAGCTTGGTCTGCAAATCCAAATCCATTTCACACAGTTCATCCAAAAACAGTGTGCCGCCATCAGCCAACTCGGCTGCGCCTTGGCGATCGGTCGCAGCGCCAGTAAATGCGCCTTTCACGTGGCCAAAGAGTTCACTCTCTATTAAGTCTTTAGGAATTGCGGCGCAGTTAATCGCAATGAAGGGTTTATCGCCACGTTTACTGGCCGCATGAATCGCTTCTGCGCACACCTCTTTACCCGTGCCACTTTCGCCAGTAATAAAAATACTGGCTTTACTGGAGGCCGCAGAGTCAATGGTTCGATAGACTGATTGCATGGTTTGACTGCTGCCAATAAAACCTTGGTAGTTCTGATTACCCGGGTTACCAGCCTCATTTTTTAGTTTGCTAGCTTTACGTATGGCGTTGTTAACCGTGACGCGCAAACGGTCTGCTTCACAAGGTTTGATCAAGAAATCTTGGGCGCCGTGGCGCATCGCTTCCACTGCGGTATCGATCGAACCATGAGCGGTCATGAATATCACTGGCACATTGGGGTAGTGACTTTTCACAGCATGTAAAACGTCCATGCCCGTCATATCGGGTAATCGAAGATCCAGCAATATGAGGTCCGGCTCTCGGTGAGCTAAACTCTCTATCGCATCACGACCTGTACCAACAATATTGATATCGATTTCAAGGGGGGTGAGGTATGAACGATACAGCGCCGCAACGGAAGCCGTATCTTCCACCATCAAAAGATATTTAGCCTTTTGTAGAGAAAAGTCAGGTTGCATATTCTAGCCATTATTATTTTGCACTTTGCCTTAACTATTGCATTAAGGTTCGCATTTTGCAAAATAAAATAACAAAAAGACACTAATTCGTTAGTTAATAGCCCTTTTTGCATAAAATTAATTGGCACGATATGTGCTCTATTCAATATGACCCTTAGGGGTCACCTAGCCAACTGACGTTGTTAGTGAATAAAGTGTTCACAAATAACAGCCAATAGACCTTTTTCTATTGGCTATTTTTTTAACTGTTGGTAATGAACTGCTGACGCAGTTTTTCAATTTGGTCACGCTTTTCGGCAGCCAATTCAAATTCTAGGTTTTGTGCGTGTTTGTACATTAACCCTTCTAGTTTGGCGATCTCTTTTTCCAGTTGTAGCGGCGTGAATATTTCATAAGTTTGCGAGCTTTCTGCCACCTTCGACAAAGGTACTTGTTTGCTCATCCTCTGCTGCTTGGACTTAGTAATATCACCTAACTCCATAATATCTTTGACATTACGTTTCAGCGCCTGAGGTGTTATCCCTTGTTCTTCATTATGTGCTTGCTGCTTTTCACGGCGACGATCGGTCTCATCCATCGCTTTCTTCATTGAGTTAGTAATGCGGTCAGCATAGAGAATCGCTTTGCCTTCAATGTTACGTGCCGCACGGCCAATGGTCTGAATTAATGAACGTTCTGAACGTAGAAAGCCTTCTTTATCCGCATCAAGAATTGCGACGAGAGAGACTTCAGGCATATCCAAACCTTCACGCAGTAAGTTAATACCCACTAACACATCAAACTCGCCTAGGCGAAGGTCGCGAATAATCTCAACCCTCTCAACAGTATCAATATCTGAGTGCAGATATCTGACCTTAACCCCATGTTCATGAAGATACTCAGTTAAGTCTTCAGCCATGCGTTTAGTCAATGTCGTGATCAGCACACGTTCATCTTTCGCTGAGCGAATGCGGATCTCTGACAACACATCATCCACTTGTGTTGCGACTGGTCGTACCTCCAGCACGGGATCAAGTAGTCCGGTTGGGCGCACCACTTGATCCACAATTTGTCCGGCTGATTTTTCTAGCTCATAGTTGCCCGGGGTAGCAGAAACAAAAATCGTCTGCGGCGCAAGTGATTCGAACTCTTCAAACTTTAATGGACGGTTATCTAAAGCGGAAGGCAACCGGAAACCAAACTCCACTAACGTTTCTTTGCGTGAACGATCACCTTTGAACATCGCGCCAATTTGCGGCACGGTTACGTGTGATTCGTCGATAATCAATAAACCGTCATGCGGTAGATAGTCAAACAGGGTCGGAGGCGGCTCTCCCTCTTTTCGCCCACTGAGATAACGGGAATAGTTTTCAATACCTGAACAAAAACCGAGCTCATTCATCATTTCAATATCAAATTGAGTACGCTGCGATATGCGCTGCTCTTCGAGTAGTTTATTGTTTTCCAACAGGTAGGCTTGGCGAGTTCGCAGCTCCTCTTTGATGTGCTCTATCGCATCTACAATGCGCTCTCTTGGCGTAACGTAGTGCGTTTTAGGATAGATGGTATAGCGAGGAAGATCTCGCTGAATCATTGCGCCCGTCAATGGGTCAAACAAACTGATGCAATCTACCTCATCATCAAACATTTCAACACGCACGGCCGCATAATCCGATTCCGCGGGAAAGATATCGATCACCTCTCCACGAACTCTAAATTGACCACGTTCAAACGCCATATCGTTACGTGTGTATTGGAGCTCGGCTAAACGGCGGATAATGTCGCGCTGATCCATCACATCACCACGGCGAACATGCAGCATCATTTTCAGATAAGAATCAGGATCACCCAAACCGTAAATCGCCGATACAGAAGCTACAATAATCGCATCTTTACGCTCAAGCAGCGCTTTAGTCGCGGAGAGTCGCATTTGTTCTATGTGTGAGTTAATCGAGGAATCTTTTTCTATAAATGTGTCCGTGGTCGGCACATACGCCTCTGGCTGATAGTAGTCGTAATAAGAGACGAAATACTCAACCGCATTATTGGGGAAAAATGACTTCATCTCACCATACAGCTGGGCTGCGAGCGTTTTATTCGGTGCCAACAAGATAACCGGACGCTGCGCCTTGGCGATCACATTAGCCAAGGTGAATGTTTTCCCTGACCCCGTCACACCCAACAAGGTTTGATGAGCAAGACCTGCATCTAGCCCATCAAACAATTGCTTGATCGCCGTTGGTTGATCGCCTGACGGTTGATAACCCGATACCAATTCAAACGTTTTGCTCATAATGCCGTTGTCCTCTATAACTGAATAGGCATTCTCGCTGTTAGCCATGTTTTGTTGCAAGTAATTGTTCAAAATAGTTGCGTCGTAAATCACCCCTGTTTTGAAAAAATGCTAGTTTCTTCTCCATACGTTTGCTACCATCTTCGGCCTGATTCGTAAAAAACCACTCCTAACTTTCAAAAATAATCCACTTGTTTTCCCCAAAATTTCAAAATGACTCCCTTTTTCTCATCGCCATTCATTTTCATTTCTTATTGATAATTTCAGTTGATAAATCAAAAAATAAAATAAAAAACATAGTGTTATATAAAAAATAAACTCAACAAATGAGTAGAGTAATAACTCAACATTCATTGATGAAACGAATTGCTCAGGATTCGTCAACACACTTATCCACAATTTTGGTGGATAACTAAACCTAGCCTAATGCCGATAAGGGGTACAGAAAAGTAAAGTATTTTCAGGGAAATATTTTTACTTTTTCTTCGGCTGGAAAGGTTGACACTGAACACCCCAGTCGCTACCATTCGCACCGCTCAAAGCAATTCCCCCTTAGTTCAGTCGGTAGAACGGCGGACTGTTAATCCGTATGTCGCAAGTTCAAGTCTTGCAGGGGGAGCCAAATTCCAGAAAAAAGACGTCCTAGGACGTCTTTTTTTGTATCTAAATCTAGCTATTTCAAGGAATTGTATTCTCTTAACGTCTTTTCCTGACTCGTACTGGCTTAGAAGTTTAGGTAGATAAATATTTTCCCCAAAAAAGTGACCCGTTAATCAATATAATTGCCCTTCATCCAAAGCAGAAGAAACCCAAACGAGAGGAGCATTCCAATTAATCGTGATCTCATTAAACGACCATGCATTAATGTTATCTCTATAACAGGTTTGGCCAACACACTGCCCCTTCAATGTCGCAGCGACTGGATCACTGTAACTCACTGAGTTGGGTCCACCTACTAGTGCGCCAGGTGCTGGAGCTGGTGACTTTTCATCCGCAGCATGTGCCCAAAAACGGTGATGTGGACTTTTAGCCGCATTGGTGCCGTAACCTGTAATATAAGACAGGTTCATTGGGTTCGCGCCTAGTAAGTAATCCATCGCATTTGCAGCCGCTTTTACATACTTAATATCGCCGGTGAAATCATTCGCATAGATTAAGAAGATAGCTCTATTTACAAAACTCGAGTTCGATCCCCACGGATACTCTTCTACCGTGTAAGGAATATGATAACCCTCGTTATTAATCTGGCCCACAAAGTTATCAGAGGTTGCGATTAAGTTTTTCCTTGCAACTTTAATTTGATCCTCACCCAATCCATTAGGCACAACAGCCAAGCTTATTGTTGCTAAAGGCGCTGTGTACCCCCAGAACATTTCGCCATCTGCTTCAATGTTACCTTTTGGTGTCTCTAGATAATGAGGAGAAGCTTTCACTGCTTTAAGGTACTTGCTGTCACCTGTGGTGATATACAGTTCACTTGCAGCCCAGTAGAACTCGTCTGAAAGCTCTTTATCATCATATGGGCCCGACCCTGTGAAGTTATCATAGGCAAGAATATTAGGATTTTTGCTCGCGGCTTCCCAAGCCTCTTGCGCCGCATTCAAACAGTTTTTTGAGAACGCAGGATCAATCTCTTTCCAAATTCGCGCACATTGAGCACCAATTGCTGACAAGTTCAACGTAGCCGCAGTGGTTGGATAACCCACATATCGCTTCTGGGTGTCCATATGAGGTGGCAGTGGCATACCTGTCCAAGCTTCATCAGCAACTTTATGGAAAGCCATACCTTTTGCGTCAATCTTAGTCAGTTTAAGTGTTTTGTCTTCAGACTGGTCACCAGCAGGAACCGCTACAGGTTGGTCACTATGGATCTGCATTGCCAATATAAATTCGATATTCCAACGAGCCTCTGACAACAAAGGATTGACGCCATTTCCAGCTTCTGGAATTTTCACTTTCCCTTCTGCAAAAGGAATTGGTGCGTTATCTAGCCATTTACCTCTTTCAAACAGGTTCAAAAGAGTCCAAGTCGAGATACCGCTGTTAACCATATACTTACCATGGTCGCCAGCGTCATACCAACCGCCGGTTACATCGACAGAAAAATCACAACCTGGCCACTTATTACCCCAGCTGTCCGTCTTATTAAAACAGGTAACCACATCGCTCATATGACCGCCGGGACGCGCTAGATCGTCACGCTGTACCAGAGCCTTATCAATCTCAATACCACTACGGTTTTGGTAGAAGTAAGACAATGCATCGTACTTCAACTGACTGTAGATATCTTTGCTAATGCTAAATGGCAAGCTCTCGTCTTCACCGACTTTTACTTTCAAGCCACTCATATCTGATCTGTAGTTCGATAGGTCAATACGGTGAATAAACTCGCCTGATGCCTTATTAAGACCAAAAACTTCCGTTTTACCTAAATCGACATTGATATTGCTGTTGTTTGTTAGCACCCACTTTAATGGCTCTTTAGATTCATTCGCGACAAACACAAACTTATCTGCTTGAGGAAGGTAACCGACTTGGTTAGCACGAACAGAATTTATCTTCAGCTCTTCAATGTATTTCTCACCGACGACTGAAACATTGCTAACGCATACGGTTCCCTTTTTCTGGGCGCCCATTTGAAACTGGAACTCAGTTTTAGCATCGCTTTCAACATCATGGCTGAACTTAAACTTATAGCTCTTCTTCTTCAGTGAGACTTTTGTATCATCCACAAAATAGTTGGTATAAGGAGGACCTTCATGCTGAATAAGCGTTCTCATTTGAGTATCAACGGTTGCATAAGCATCAAATGAAACTTCATAATCTGCTTTGTTTGCCAACCCAATCCCGCCCTGTCCTAAAATCACATTCCAAGGGTTCTCTCCTGGACTTCTAATCTCAAGACATGCTTCGCCATTTTTGATTTTTACATCTGCACCAGCATTCCACCAACCATCCATATTCCCGTTAAATTTGCCGTTCTTAATTTGCTCATTTGCATAAGCAGAACACGATGAAAGAATGAGTATTGTTGCCAATGATAGTTTGAATTTATGCATATTTACTCCTAGACATATAAATTACAACACCATTGAAATTAAGCGATTTTCATGGCTAATAAGTAGATGTCTGAGCACAAAAGAACCGTTCTAAAAACGCCTATTTCTCTCTTCGTGATACTGCTAGCACTTACCTCTAAGGTGATGAATCTGTTTCAAGGAAATCTCATCGATAAATTGACTTGTTTTCTAGCGAACAATTATATCAATCGGGGGTAAACTAACTTTATAGCCTTTACAACATGCTCTTGAGCCCGGCTAACTATCTAGACCTTTGATATGAGCATAAGGGCAGCTTGTACTCTTGAACTAAACAACCATGGTAAAAATCTTCTATTGGTAACCCCAAACACTCACCAATCACCGTGGGCATTAATGTATTGATCTGCGGCAGGAGACCAAAAAGCACAATCATCACAAACGTAATAGTGATTGATCATTGCTAACAGCTCATTTTAAACGCGTTCCCCCATTTTGATTTAAATCTGTTTACATATTGACAATTGTACAAATGTTTCACACTATCGAAAACAATTAATGATAATAATTATCATTACGTCGTAATGTTTATGCGGATAGTGCTCATGAAATCTCTACATAATGTGATGAACGCTTCATCAATCACTCCTTTACCCAATCTCTACCTTCTAGACCAATCATCAGAAACCGATAATCAACGATCAATGGCCGTTCACCAACACCGCCAAGACATTCAAAATATCTTGTCAGGTCGTGACTCAAGGATGTTGGTGATTATTGGGCCATGTTCAATCCACGACCCTGAGGCTGCAATTGACTATGCACAACGACTCGCAAAGGCACAAAAACAGTTCAGCAGCACTCTCAAGTTGGTGATGAGAACTTATTTTGAAAAACCGAGAACGCGTACTGGCTGGAAAGGATACATGGTTGACCCTGATCTCAACGGTCAATTTAACTTACTCAAAGGGCTCAGCTCTAGCCGTGAATTACTCAAGTCAGTCTTAGCGCTGGGTGTACCAACAGCAACTGAGTTTTTAGATACGCATATCGCACCGTATATCGCGGACCTTATTTGTTGGGGTGCGGTTGGCGCAAGAACCACTGAATCACAACCGCATCGCCAACTCGCTTCGGCATTGCACTGCCCTATTGGTTTTAAAAATGGTACTGACGGCAATACGACCATTGCAATCGATGCGATTCATGCCGCTAACGATTCACATCTGTTGATTATGGCGGGTGAGAATGGACAACCGGTTGCGGTGCAAACTCAAGGTAATCCATATTGCCATATCATTTTACGTGGTGGTGTCACGCCAAACTATGCAAGTCACAGTGTTAAAAGTGCGGCTTATCAATTACACCATAGCCAGCTCAGCAGCAGGCTGGTGATTGACTGCAGCCACGGCAATAGCGGAAAAATCGCTAAGAATCAATTGGATGTAATAAATAACATTGCCCAGCAACTGCTGTCTGGAGAGCGCCACATTGCGGGGGTAATGTGCGAAAGCTTTTTGCAAGGCGGTAGCCAAGCTTTGGATAAAGGCCCGCTCTGCTACGGTCAATCGATCACTGATGAGTGCTTAAGTTGGGAGGATACGATGTGCTTTTTAAATACGCTCGATGATGCGGTTACAACACTTCAACAGCAGCAATATTGTCACGCTCCAGTGTAAACGACCACTAAGGTGAAGCTCCCGTTTGCTTCACCTTGCCTATCGTCAGTGGCCTTCACTTAATTATCGAGCGTAGCGCCGCCATCCACTCTCAAATCATGCATGGTGATTTGACTTGCTGCATTCGATATCAAAAACATAACAACCCCAGCAATGTCTTCGGGCTCCGCCATTTTGCCAAGGGGTATCCCCAAACGGTACTGTTCAAGATTACCTTTTATCACTTCTCTTTCACCATATTCGCTGTTCCATAACTGCGTTTGCATTTCGGTGCGTGTTGAGCCTGGGCTAACGATATTGCATCGAATTCCATCGTTTGCAAGCTCAAGAGCTGCGCACTTGACCAACATATGCAAAGCCGATTTAGATGCCGCATATGCTCCAATATTGAGCCGAGGCGTATTCGCTGAATTAGAGCCAATCACAATAACATTGCCACGCTGGCGCACTTTCATTCCTATCGCTACACCTTGCAAAGCGGCTAAGGTGCCAAACGTATTGACATCAAACATCGCTTTGATCTCTGACATCGATAATTCGGTTATTGAACCAAGGTGCAATGTGCCCGCGCAGCTGATGAAATGAGCAAACTGATAACGCTCATTCAGTTCTTGTACCCTTTTTTTGACGTCATCATGATGCTGTAAATCAAGCTCATAGCAATGAAGCTGCTCGGTATAGCGCGCGTTCAAACTCGCTAATTGCTGAGTTAATTGGTGGTGATTTCTATCCGTCGCTACAACTCGATAACCGCTCGCCAGTAAAGATTCCAACACGGCATAACCAATCCCCTGCCCGGCTCCAGTCAATAAAACCGTTTCGTCTAATTTCATCATTTTCCTAACTTTACTCCGTTAAATCCACACTAAACCATAGCCATAACTGAATCTCAGCCTTAGTTAATAACATTAATTATCATTTGTTATTGATAATTATTATCATATATAATCTGCGTACTTTAGTGGTTTGTAAAATAATAAGCAATTAGGCGTAACACGTTATTAATGGAGTTTTGGTGATGAAACGTGAAGTTATTGGGTTTTCAAAAATGGCTAATCAGCTATTGGATGAGCACTTAAAAGAATCTCCCTTCTTTTTTGCTTCGCCTCACAACACCATGCTTGGCGTGGGAATTGCTCATCAGTTCAATCAAGCGCTCCCATTCTGTGAGCTGGCGGATCAAGCAACCAAGATGCTAGAAGCAGCAAAAACAGATGAGTACGACAATCCTATTTTATTTGCGACAATTCCTTTTAATGAAGAGACGGCGACGCGTTTCTTCATTCCAGAAAAGCTCTATGTTTCTGGTAGCCCACGGGCCAGTGAAAAAGAAGGGCAGCAGAGCCACAAAGCGACCATTGTTTCACCGCCAACAGGCAACGACTACAAACAAGGAGTCACAACCTTACTTGAGCTGTTTAATACCACCGAACTATCAAAAGTGGTGCTATCACGTTTAGTGAAACTCTCGACTCCACAACACATCGATCAAACTCGTTTATTGCGTAATCTGTTGTCCATCAATCGCAATGGCTACACTTTTTCTACTGAAATTGGCCCTAACGCCAAGTTAATGGGAGCCAGTCCCGAGTTGTTGTTGGCGAAAAAAGGCGGGTTTATCGTTTCTAACCCCCTAGCGGGCTCGCGGCCTAAATCAAACAACGCGGTGCAAAACCAACAGCGCTCCGCTTCATTACTTGATACGCAAAAAGATCTGAATGAACATGCCTTCGTCGTCGAGGAAGTCGAGAAAGTACTCAGCCGCTACTGCCATAACTTATTTACCCCTATGGTTCCATCAGTGATTGAAACCGAAACGATGCTGCATTTATCAACAGTGCTTGAAGGACAAGCCGATGATCCGATGATTAACTCGCTGCGCATTGCAGCAGAGTTACACCCCACACCCGCAGTGTGTGGTTATCCAAGATTATCGGCTTACCAAGCGATTAAGCAGATCGAAACCTTCGACCGCGGCTACTTCACTGGCATGATCGGTTGGTGCGACGCTCGGGGGAATGGCGAGTGGGTTGTCACGATACGCTGCGCTGAAGTGAGCCAAAATGAGATGAGTGTGTTCGCTGGAGCTGGCATTGTGAATGAATCCTCACCACAAAGTGAACTCGATGAAACAGGGGCAAAAATGAGCACCATTTTGAAAGCCGCTGGTATTGAAATTGATGAATTGCTTACCGCCTAAGGAGTGGTCATGAATAATCTTAACCCGACCGATTTTACCCCTTGGCCTGAGCAGTTCAGCCAGCGCTATCGTGAGCAAGGCTACTGGCAACAAAGAACCTTATTTGATTACTTCAGTGATTCCGTCAAAAAAAGCCCTGACGCCATCGCACTGATTGATGATTTCGGCCAGTACAGCTATCAAAATTTATATCAGAAAATGATCAGCCTTGCGGCTGGCTTGAGCTCCCTAGGTCTGCAGCGGGGTGATAATGTCGTACTACAAATGGCCAATCGTGCTGAATTCTATCTCTGCTTTTTTGCCTTGACCATACGGGGCATTAAACCGGTTCTAGCTCTGCCAGCGCACCGCTATCTAGAGCTGAGCTATTTTTGCCAACATACTCACGCCAAAGCCTATATTTTTTCAGACGATATCGTGGGCTTTGACGCGCAGCAAACCGCGCAGAAACTACGAAGTAGTTGCCCTTCTCTCTTGCATACCATTGTTTGCGGTCAATCCTCACACGAGCAAATTCAAGAATTAGATACGCTTTACCACTGCGTGGGAGACGATCCTGTTACTCATTCGGTCTTTGCTGATCAAGTGGCTTTTTTCCAGCTTTCCGGCGGAACAACTGGCACTCCCAAATTGATCCCTCGTACGCACAATGACTACGCTTATAGCGTACTTGGTAGTATTCAAATTTGTCAGTTTGATCCACACACGAGGTATTTGTGTGTTCTTCCCGTTGCGCATAACTTTCCACTCAGCTCGCCCGGTGCATTGGGCGTCTTTTACGCCGGCGGTTGTGTCGTGCTCGCTTCCGATACCACACCGCACACCGCTTTCCGCTTAATTGAGAAGCACCACATTACTGTCGCAGCACTAGTGCCGCCGTTAGCGCTACTGTGGATGAAATACGCCGAGTCCGCTACAGAAAACATCGCTAGCCTCACTCTGGTACAAGTCGGCGGGGCGAAGTTTAGTGAGGCCGCAGCAATGCGCTTACCGACGACTCTCCACTGTCAATTACAGCAAGTGTTTGGAATGGCTGAAGGGTTGGTTAATTACACACGACTTGATGACCCACTCAGCGTGATTGTTACTACTCAAGGACGCCCAATTTCAGCTGATGATGAAGTGATGATAATCAACGATGAGGGTGAGCCCGCTGCGGTGGGTGAGGAAGGCTTACTCATGACCAGAGGCCCTTATACGATTCGAGGTTATTACCGAGCTCCAGAACATAACCAACGCTCATTCACCGACCAAGGCTTCTATATCACAGGTGACAGAGTGCGTAGGACGGCTGAAGGCAATATTATCGTCACGGGACGAGAGAAAGATCAGATTAATCGTGGTGGTGAAAAAATCGCAGCCGAAGAGGTTGAAAACCTGCTACTTCAACATCAGGATGTTCATGATGTGGCTTTGGTTGCTATTGCTGATGAGTTTCTTGGTGAACGCAGTTGCGCCATTGTCGTTCCAGATAACGGTAAAACGCTCAAACCCATTACTCTCAAACGATTTTTACACGCTCAAGGATTAGCAGAATTTAAGATCCCTGATCACATCCATTTCGTCGATGAATTACCCAAAACCCCTGTGGGCAAAGTCAACAAAAAATGGTTAAGAACACAATACTCTCACTAATAATGACAATACAGGCGCTCAAATAACGTGAAGATGAAAAAGCCGATATCGTCGATATCGGCTTTTGCTGAGCGATGCGTTCTCTTTCCCTATTCTAGGGGCCCAGTATACTCAAACCGCTTGCTCTTCAGTGGAACGCGTGTCCGTTACTTGATGTGACGACTGAGCAACAACACTAGGCTCCATCACATGCCACCACTCTCTTAAAGTTGAATATTTAATCATCTCTGAAAAGGCGCACTCTATGCCAATCTTGCGCCATGATTCAAATAAGGTAACCGCGCGGATAGAATCTAAGCCAAGAAAAGTGAGCTTCTCATCTACATCCACTTCATCTAAATCGAGATCCAATAGCTCAGCCACTTGCTGACGCATCTGTTCAAGGCTCAATAATCTGGTTTCTTGGCTGTGGATCATTTGTGGTTTTAATGCCTCAAGCGAAGTCACGCAGCCAACACGCTCTGTGATGTATTTCAACGTATGATGATGATCTTCCGAAGAGAAGTCAGCCACAGCATCACCGACCACAAAAGGCTGTATATCCAACATAAAGGCATCTAACGCCGTTGATAAGATACCTATATGTGCATAGACACCCACAATGATCAACTGGTCACGCTGTGTCTCTTTCATCCACTCCAGCAGCGGCGTTTTCTTAAACGCGCTATAACGCCATTTGGTGTATTGGATATCCCCGTCTTCAGGTGAAAGCTCCGACACAATCTCAGTATCTTTTGTCAGCCCTGTTCCCCAAAAATCAGTCAGTAGCGCTCTCTCTACTGGGTCTTGGTTAGGGGGTTGAGCTGTGTACACCACGGGGATATTGGCCTGACGAGCCAGTGATTTCAGCTCTGAAATATTCGCTAATAACTCAGGAACGGGTGCCTGAGAATGATCAAAAAAGTTGATAAAGTACTTTTGCATATCGTGAATGAGCAGTACCGCTCTATCCGCTTGGACATGCCAGTGAACTTTATTTTTCGGAAATGTTTCAGCCAACGGAATGGAGTAGCTGGCTATTTTGGGAATCGCCATAAATATAATCCTTGTTAAAAGAAGCTTTTCTCGTTCGTGATGCCTTAAAGCCAATAACGACTTCAGAAATAAGAGGCTCGTATTCGTCGACAACCGCCACCTAAATAGTAACAATTATCATTTCATTAATACTAAAGCAGTCTACGCATAAAAATCAATTGTTAATGAGATTAATTCTCAATTATATGTGCAACATGTCGCTCTCGACTCACGGCAACACAACAAGAGCCCACCACAAAACGAATAGCTAATTCATCGTTTGCGCCGCAGGTTGGGAAGTGACCTCATCTGAGGAGACGTTAGGTTCTGAGCTTGTGCTAACGATAAGCGCTGGATCAAACAGAGTCGCTTGGCGTAATGAGCGAAATGCCATCACCATCAACGCACCAATTCCCGTTGCACCCAAACCAAAAGTGAGGATCGACATCGTTGGTGCTAGCACTTTACCCAACGCCCCTAAACCGAGTGCTCCAATCGAGTCTCCCGATACATCTTGCGCCGTCCATAAGCTACTTACGCGGCCTAACAGATGATCTGGAGTGTGTCCTTGTACGATCGAATATTGAATCAAAGAAGCGACCGAACCCAAATAACCATAGCCAACTAAGATGAGAGCAAACCACCAAAAATTATTCACAAGCCCCATAGCCACAATCGCTAAAAATGAACCTAACGTCGCGTAGATTAAGACCATTCCTGGCTTTTGCGACTGTTTTACCCAACCTGAAGTCAGTGCGCCACACATCGCCCCCAACGGAATGGCCGAATACATCACACCTGCGTTAGCGGCGGTGCCCTGAAATGAGACTAAAGCTAACGCAGGGAACATCACTCTAATCGCAGTTGCTAATGTTTCGAGTGTGCCAAACAGCACCACACAGCCAACCACTTTGTTTGAAAATAGAAATTGAACACCTTCATACAGTGATTGAAATGGATTCTCCGGCGTATGATGTTGCGGTTTCATCGAAGGTAATCTAAACAGTGGGATCAGCGTACAAAGCGTTCCAACAGAAGCCGCAATATAGTTCCAACTGACATCACCGACAGTGATCAGTAAGCCGCCAATCGCTGGCGAAAGAACCATACCCAATCGAACCGTTAGCATACTCAATGCGGCAGCTTCAGGTAATTTTTGTCGCCCAACGATGGTCGGTAAAGCAGCCATCAAGGCCGTCATACCCATAGCGCCAAAAAAACCATCCCACACCGAGAGGATATAGAGAGCCGCTAAGGAGGATTGCGCGACTATGCTATTGAATGCTAATGCAGCAAACCCAATACCACAGGTCGCGCGTGCGAACAAAATCAATCGACGGCGATCGTACTTATCGGCCAGTACGCCTCCTAGCAGCAGGCCAACAAACATCCCGATACCATCCAATGCCATGATAAGACCTACCTGCAAGGTCGAACCGGTCATTTGATGTATCTGTATCGGCACTGCGACCGTCATCATGCCAAGAGCAAGCACTGACATCATGCGGGCCATAAAGACCATTCTGAAATG